>CAXTSK010000468.1:0-4569 GCA_964246655.1 uncultured Pyrinomonadaceae bacterium | reverse complement strand
GTATAGGCGGGGTGACCCTCATGAGCCGTGTCGTCGCGCGGGCCTTCGACATCCCGCCCGGCCGCGTCAAGGTCGAGGTGACCCGCGACCTCACGGTCCCGATGCCCGACGGCGTCCCCCTGCTGGCCGACCACTACGTCCCGCGCGGCCCCGGCCGCGCGCCGCGGGTAGCAGTAGGCGAGCACGGCGACGGCGATGACGCCGTAGTAGAGCATGTCTGTCCCGACGCCCGTCATGATGCTGATGAGGAGGCCGAGGATCGCGATGACGGCGGCGATAAGGGCGACGGTGACGGTCGTCGACAGCAACGTCGCGAGCAGCCCCGACGCGCCGCGCAGCGCGGCGATGTCCTGAAGGCGCATGGCCTGAAACCGTGTGCGCCGGTAGACGATGGCGCCGACGCCGAGGAAGACGACGACGAAGCGGAGTGTGTTGGCCGCTACGGGGTTGAAGCGGACGGCGCCCGAGAGGACGCCGGAGAGCGCGACCAGCATCAGCAGCAGCGTGAAAACGCCGACCAGCTTCACGACGTTAGCGGCCGCCGCGTGCCTGCGCGCCAGCTCGCCTTGCGTGCCCTCGACAGTCTGTGCCAAGCCGCCTCCTCGCGGGATACGTAAGCTTAAACTCTTCTATGGGGGACGCGGAGAATTCTAGCACCCGCTCAAACAGCCGGGCAAACATCATCACATCCCTCAGGAGGTTTTGCTTGAGTGAGGATGCCGGGGAATTTCACCACAGAGACACAGAGGCACAGCCTGTTGAGTAGTCCTCTTCAAGCTGTGCCTCTGCGGTTAATAGCTCTCAGTTATGGCTTGAGGCTGTTGCCCTCGGTCTTCTTCGGCTCGGGCGTGGGGGTCGCTGTCGGGAGCGGCCTCACGTCGCGCGCAGGCGCGGTGCGATCAATCGGGCGGTCGTAGTTGGCGGGCAGCACCCCGTTGTTCCTGATCACGTCGTCGATGATGTCGTTGCCCTTGTTCGACTGGCTGATGATGACGCCGTCCTTGACGACCGTCTTCGGCACGACGCCGCTGATCTCGCGCAGGACGCCGCCGACCATGCCGGGGCCTTTCGGCTCCTCGTAGTTGACGCGGTCGGGGTCGGGGTCGGGCACCTGGGCACCAATGGCCGCGAGCTTCTCCTTGGCCTTCTCGGCGTACTCGCTGTTCGGGTGGCGGCGCACGAGCTGCTGAAGGTACTTCGTCGCCTCGTCTGGCTCCTCCTCCTCAAGATAGGTCGTCGCGTAGCGGAAGAGCACGGCGGCCATCCCCGAGTAGTCCTTGTACTTCTCGACGACCTCGCGGTAACGCGACTGCGCGCCCTTCAGGTTGTTGGCGCGGTGCTGGTAGAACTTGTTGAAGTACTGATCGCCAACGTCCTTCTCGTGGTCGGCGAGGTTCTCCTGCACCTCTTTCAGGCGCAGCTCGATCTGGGGGCGGAGCCCGGACTTCGGAAACTGCTGGAGGCAGAACTTGAGCCGGTGCTCGGCCTTGCGCGCGGGCGAGATGTCGCGGTTGGCAAGCCCCATGCGGCGCATCTCGACCTCGCCCATCTTGAGGCACACGTCGTCGGAGAGCCCGTGGGTCGGGAAGAAGGTGACCCAGTCCTGGTAAGCCTGCCCGGCCTGGATGAGCGCGCTCGTCGTGCCTTCGAGGTAGAAGGTGTCGGCGATGGCGAGCTTCGCGAGCGGCAGGTAGACCGAGTCGGGGTAGGTGTTGATGATGACGCTGAAGAGGGAGCGGGCGGTCTCGTAGCTGTCCTTACGCGCCTCTTTGGTCGCCTCCTCGAACAGCTCGCGGTCGCGGCCCGGGGCGACGGTGCCGACCAACTCGTCGTACTTGTCGTCGCCGCCGCGGCCGAGGATGCGGCCGAAGAGGCCGGGGCCTTTCTTCTTCTTCTTCGCGTCGTCCTTCTCGGCGACGGCCGGGGCCGCCGTGCGGTCGCTCATCGTGTCGCGCATCGCGGCCTGCACGCGCGGCTCGATCTCGGCGACCGCCGCCTCAAGCTTGTCGAGCTGTGACGGGTCGTAGCGCTCGGCGCGCTCCTGCTTGCCGCGGATGTCGGCGATCTCGCTGAGGAGTTTGCCGACTTCCTTCTCCATCCCGCCCAGGCGCGCGCGCGGATCGTCGGCCGTGGCCGCCGCCGACTTGTCCTTCGCGTTCAGGCCCGCGATGGCGCTGTTAAGCGTGCGGCGCATCACTTCGAGCTTCGAGCGCATCACGTCGAGCCGCTGGATGGGCGTGAGCTGCGACGACCCCTGCGGCGCCGCCGCCGCGGCCCTCAAAGCCACGGCCGGCACCGCGCCCGCCAGCAGCGCGGCGCACAGGACGGACATAACCACTTTGCGAAAACGCATCAGCAAAACCTCCGATAACTAAACGCTGAATGATGAGTGATGAATGATGAATACGGCCACGCGGCGATATTCATCATTCATCACTCATCATTCATCACTTAAACCAACTGCGCCGCCGCGTTGAGCAGGTCGCGGGTGGCGGCGGCGGGGTCGTCGTGGCCGAAGACGGCCGTGCCTGCGACAAAGATTTCGGCGCCGGCGGCGGCCACCGCGGCGATGTTGTCGGGGCCGATGCCGCCGTCCACCTCGATGCGAACGTCAAGGTTGCGCTCGCGGATGGTGCGGCTCAGGCGCCTGATCTTCTCGACCGAGGCGGTGATGAACTCCTGACCGCCGAAGCCCGGGTTGACCGACATGACCAGCACGTAGTCCACGAAATTCAAGACCTCGTCGAGCGCGCTCAAGGAAGTCGCAGGGTTGATGACCACCCCGGCCTTCGCGCCGCGCTTCCTGATTGACGCGAGGGTGCGATGGATGTGCGGGTCAATCTCGATGTGGACGGAAACCATTCGCGCCCCGGCCTCTGCGAACTGTTCGGCGTAGCGCCCCGGCTCAGAAATCATTAGATGCGTGTCCAGGGGCAAACGGGTTGCGCGGGCGAGCGAACGAACTACGGGTAATCCGATCGTGATATTGGGCACGAAATGGCCGTCCATCACGTCCACGTGGATGATGGTGGCGCCGCCGCGCTCGGCCGCCGCGATCTGCTCGCCGAGCCGCGCGAAATCTGCCGAAAGGATGGACGGCGCAATCTCGATCATAAAACTTCCCCGGGAACGCGGCGCGGCTTAAGGGTTCGGGCGACGGTTGGCGTTAGCACCCGCGGGGCGCGCGCTGTTCGTCGTCGTGCGAGGTCGGGAGTTGCTGTTGGTCGGGCTCTGGTTCGAGTTCCGCGGGCGCGCCGAGTTCGGGTTCGAGTTCGCGGGGCGCGCCGAGTTCGCGTTACGGTTGGCGGTCGTGCCGCCCGCGTTCGTGTTCTCCTCACGGCCGCCGTTGGTGTTCGCGCCCGCGTTGGTGTTGGCCGAGGCGTTCGAGTTCGCGTTGGCGTTCGCGTTCCGGTTGGTGTTCCGGCGACGGTTCGCGTTCTGGTTCTTGTTCTGGTCGAGGGCCTCGGTGCCGCGCTCCTCGCGCCGCTCTTCGATGACGGCCTCGTCGGGCGGCTTCTCACCCTCTTTGGGCGCGCGGCTGACGACGACGGCGACCGTCTGTCCCGCCTTGATGACTTCGCCCGCGCGCGGCGACTGGTCGAGGATGCGGCCGGGCTCGACGCCGGCCTTGTAGCGCTTGGCGCGCTCGCGTATGTCGAGGCCGGCGCGGGCGAGCGTCTTCTCGCCGTCGAAGTATGATTGGTTGACGACCTCGGGCACGGAGATGTCGGGGCTGCGCAGCGAGAGGTAGATCGTCGAGACGAGGCCGAAGGCGAATGCGACGGCGATCAGCGCAACGACTCCCAGTTTACCGAACGCCGACAGGATGTTCCGCACGGCCACTAACTTCCGCTGCCTCTCATTGAGCCCGATGGGGAATTTGCCGCCAAAAGACTGACACCAGGCGGCCGGCGCAGTCTAACACCCGCCGCTTGCGGGTCGCAAGGAAGTAGGCAGTTTTCAGTTTTTAGTTTTCAGCAGGAGCTGGTTGACGAGGTCGCTTGCTGAAAACTGAAAACTGCTTTTCGAGTGCCGCGACGTAGAAGCCGTCAACGTCGTCGCGTTGGGGCCAAGTGCGTGCGGCGCCGTCGGGAAGAAGAAGTTGAGAAGGGGCGGGTGTGGCCTGCGTCTGTTTGAAGTCCGTGTGGGTTTGGAGGAAGGCGGCGACGACCTCTTCGTTCTCCTCCCTCTCGACCGAGCAGGTGGAATAGACGAGGCGGCCGCCGCGGCGCAAGCACCGTGCGGCCTCGGAGAGAATCCTGCTTTGAACCGCGGGCAGCTCGCGGAAGCTGTCGGGCGAGAGGCGCCAGCGAATCTCTGGGTTGTGGCGCAGCGTACCCGTGCCCGTGCAGGGCGCGTCCACGAGCACGCGGTCGAACGTCTCTGAAGCGAAGGGCAGACCGGCTTCCGCATTCAGCGCGACTAATGTCACGCCGACGACGCCGAGGCGCGCGCAGGTCTCGGCGACGACGCGCAGACGGTGTTCGTGGAAGTCGCCCGCGACGACGAGGGCGCGGCCTTCGGCGAGCGCGGCAAGGTGCGTCGTCTTGCTCCCCGGCGCGGCGCAGG
>CAXTSK010000467.1:0-4598 GCA_964246655.1 uncultured Pyrinomonadaceae bacterium | reverse complement strand
ATCTGCAAAAGCATCGCCGGGAGGAAGTCCTGATAGTAGCGTTCGAGCTCGCCCGCGCGCGCACGCGCCTGCTCCAACTGCCCGTCGCGGTAGAGCGCGTCGGAGATGAAGAAGAGGCCGAGCTTCGAGCGCGGGTTGGCGTCGAGCACGGTCTTCAGGTCGGCGATGGCATCCTTGAGCTTGCCCTGAGCGACGCGCGTGCGCGCGCGCAGGAAGAGCGCGTCCGGGTCTTTCGCATTGCGCTTCAGAAGCTCGTCGGCGTGCGCGGCCGCGGCCTGCGCGTCGCCGCGCTGGAGGCCGATCTCGCCGAGGCGGTAGTGGCCGCGCGTGTAGTCGGGCGAGGTCTTGACGATCTCCTCGTAGAGCTTCGCAGCCTCGTCGAAGCGCCCGACCGTCGCGTAATAGTCGGCGAGCCGCGCCTTGCCCTCGGGCTTGTCCCAGTCGAGCTGCGCCCAAGCCTTGTAAGCCTCCTCGGCGCGGTCGAGCCGGTTGTTGACGAGGTAGTAGCTGGCGAGCACCCAGCGCACGTCGCGGTTGTCGGGGTCAACCTCGACGGCCTTGCTGAACTGCGCTTCGGCCTCGCCCACGCGCCCCGACTGCGTCAGGAACTTGCCGTACTCGACGTACGCGAGCGACGAGCGGTCGTTGACCGAGATGGCCTCTTTGTAGACGCGCTCGGCGTCGGCGGCACGATTGGTCTGGAGGTAGAAGCGCGCGAGGCCCATGTGCGACTCGACGCGTTTGGGGTCGAGCGCGACGGCCTCCTTAATCATGGCTTCGGCCTTCGCGGCGTCGCCCTTGAAGAAGATGACGTTGGCGAGGAGGATGCGGCCGTCGGGGTTGTTCGCCTCGCGCGCGATGACCTCGTTGGCGAGCCGCTCGGCCTCGGCGAGGAAGTCCGGCTGCTTGTCGCGGCCGAAGGCGGCGAGGTAGCCGTTGGCGAGACGGACGCGCGCGACGACGTTCGCCGGGTCGAGCTTGACCGTGCGCTGTAGCTCTTCGATGTACTCGGCGCCGCGGCCGAGCTGCTCGTAGGCTTGCGCCAGACCCCAGTGCGCGGCCGCGAGGTTTTCGTCGATCTGGATGGCGTTGCGGAATTCGATGGAGGCTTCCTGCCAGCGGCGCTCCTTGAGGAAGGCTTCGCCGCGCGCGACGTGTTCGACCTTCGCTTTTTCCGGGTTGGAGCAGGCGGCCGCGAGCGCGACGAGGCAGGCGAGTAGGACGGCGAGCGGCGCCGGGCGCGAGGGCACTCTTGAAGGTTCATCTGACTGGCACTCCTTGAACGGGTTTGGCGGCCGCGACCCACGCGCCTCGGAAGACCGGGGCTAGTGGCCTTCGGGGCGCTACCCTTGCGCGCGACTCCGCCGCTTCTACTTGACCGTCCCGGCCTCTCTCGTCCGTCGGCGGCGGGCAAAGCCGCTCGAAGGATTCCGCGGGGCCGTCGGTTTTCGTCCGCGCCCTCCGGCGAGGCATGCCAGCGGGAACGACGTTGAATGGAAACGTCTAAAGACGCTCCACTTCCTCTAAAATGCCCTACTCAAGGGCTAAAAAGCAAGGATTTCAAATTTCAGACTTGAAATCTCAAATCTTTCCCTAATTAATCGGGCACGTAGGCCGGGAGGTTCGGGGCGACGTGGGCGGCGAACTGCGCGGCCGTCTCTTCGGCCTCGCGTTCGGAGCCGCGGAAGGGGACGAGCACGCGCACCATCGCGCCGTCCGAGCGGCGCAGGCGGATGCTGTCGAAGACCGTGTAGACCTTGTCCACGTACTCGCTCGCGACCGCGCGGCCGCGCCCCTGATACCAGTAGAGCAACAGCATCAGCTCGGGGCCGTGCTCGATGACGTAGCGGTTGGCGCGGAAGGCCGCGCGCCCGTCGGCGGGCTTGACCTCGACCGTGGAGGGCTCGCCGAGCGTCCAGCCTGAGCCGGGCAGACAGTTGAGCGGGCTGTGGTAGGTGGCGCCCGAGCCCTGCGTCAGGTAGTAGCCGACGTAGAGCGACGCGGAGCGCCCGCCCTCGCCCGCGTAATCGCGCGAGACGTAGTCGTCGGCGTGGAGCACGGCCTCGGTCGCCGCGTCGAAACGCACGTCGCGCCCCGACTGCCGCCAGCCGCCTAACTCTACGGGGAACTCCGACAGGGCCTTGCGCGGCACGCGCGCCTCGCCCGCCGCCGCCCAGTAGTTGACGACCACGCCGCCCAGCAAGAGCAGCGCCGCCATCGCCCAGAACTTTGTGGACTTACTCATCGCTGTAGACCCGCCGTCCCTTCACTGGCGACCGGGACGGCCGTCGCCGCGATAGAACTTTCGACGACCTCGGCCTGGGCCTCAACCTCTCCGGCCGGAGCCGCGCCGCCGCCCCGGCCCCCGCGCCGCGTCGGGTTGAAGCGGTCGAGCAGCCAGCCGAAGGCGAAGAGCAGAAGGAAGGCGGCGACGTAGATGACCCAGCCCGAGAACTCGTGGAAGAAGCCGTCGGCCACGCCCGTCCCGTAGTAGCGCGCGAGTACCCCCGTGCCGCTCACGCGCGCCGCGTTGGTGATGATGGCGATAGGCACCGCCGCCAGCACGATGAGCACCGCGCGCAGCACGCGGAAGCGCTCGAACCGGCGCCCGCCCTTGCCCCCGTCGTCCGTTGGGCTCGTGAAGTACGCGAAGACGACGGCCAGCGTGACGAGCGTCATCAAGCTTCTGATGCCGCTGCACGCCTCGACCACTTCGAGCCGCTTCGTCGTCGTCGAGCCTAGAGGGTACAACTCGATCACGTTCCCTTCCCTCAGCACCGGGATGTCGAACACGCGCATGGCCCAGACCGCGCAGCGCGACGCGAAGAGTTGCAGCGGGAAGGCGACCTTGTTGAAGACGATGGTCGGGATCGGGATCGCGAGCGCCAGCAGGAGCAGCGGCACGACGACCGCGCGCAGCAGTCGCCAGCCGTGGAAATAGATGACCAGACCCGCCAGCAGCAGGACGAGCGACGTGCGCTGCGTGAACAGTTCGGCCCCGGCCGTCCCCACCCACAACATGAGCAGCGCCGCGGCGACCATCCCCGCGCCCATAAGGACGCGCGGGCGGGGCGCGACCGAGGCCAGGCGGCCGCGCTCCGCCCAGAGGATGTAGCCGATGACGAAGGGGATGAGGAGCCCGTGCGAGTAGTTCTCGTCCTCCCACCAGAAGCGCCCGAGCCGCGCCAGCACGCCCCAGTAGACGAACACGACCGCGGTCGCGATGACGAGCGGCTTCCAGACTCTTTCGGATGAGATGGTTGGGGGCATGCTTGAAAAGTGTTCGGGCGTTCGGGGCGTCGGTGTGCGCCGCCGAAGCGTGAGCGCGCGCCACCGCTTTTCAAGCTTACCGCAGGCGCGCGCGCGCGGGCAACAAAATTAAAGGGAGAAGGGTGAAGGTGGGAAACCGAAGAGACTGCCGTTCAGCATCTACTTCGTCCTCCCGCCCTCACCCTTCGTCCTTCACCGGGCGCGCTACCACTGCCTGAAGCGGTCGCGGTACTCGGTGGAGTCGAGGAAGGCTTTGACCATCTCGGCGCGGACGTAGTCGCCGTTGAACTCGTTGAGTTTGCCGAGCCAGTAGGTGTAGCCCCCGGCGTCGGGGTCGCGGCGCAGGTAGCCGAAGTACTGCATCAGCACGAACGCCTTGTTGAATTCGAGTTTCGAGAAGGAGTCGTTCTCGACGACCTTCGCCAGCACGTCGGCGCGCGCCGAGCCCGTGCCAAGGGAAGCGACGAGCGCGTCACGCTCGGCCGACGCGGGCTCCACGCCCATCGAGGCGTAGAGGGCGTCCACGAACTGCGCGTTCGTGAGTCGGTCGTAGCGCGCGCGGAAGTCGGCGCGCTGCACCCACGCCTGGTAGAAGGCCGCCTTGTTCGCGGCGAGCCGCTCGCGCCAGCTCGTCTCGCCGACGATGACGCCCTTCTCGACCTCCTGCGTGTCGGCGACGAACTCGTTGAAGAGCACCGTGCGGCCGAGCGAGCCGCGGTAGAGGCGGTAGACGAGGTAGCCCGTCTCCTTGAACTCGATGGAGTGGAAGTAGGCGGCCGACACGTCGATGCGCATCGTCTCGACGCACTGCGCGCTCGCGCCGCAGTTCTTGATCTTCGAAGTCCAGTAGTCGCGCCCCGACTCGTCGGGCTCGCGCCCGAGGAAGTCCACGTAGTGCTGGCGGACGAAGTACTCCGCGTAGTCCACGGGGTTGTCGACGTTGCCGTAGACCATCAGCACGTCGGCCATCTCAAGGCAGTCGATGGCCTTCTGGAGCGACGACTTGGCCTCGGCGAGTTGGTTCTGGCCGGCGTAGGTGTTGGCCGCGGCGGCGTACGTGAGCGCGCTCGACAGCGAAGCCTCTGCGCGACCGGCCGCGGGGTAGAGTGCGCGCTCGGAGCCGAGGTCGAGGTAAGCCTGCTGGATGGCGCCCACGACGGTCGCGATGCGGTCGGCAGGGTTCATGACGAGCGCGTTCGTCGCCGTCCCGCTCGTGCCGGCGAGGGCGTTGCTCAAGTCCTGCGCGTCGCGCCGCGCCACGCGCAGTGTGTGTTGCGCCTTGGGCTCGGGTGTGGGCGTCGGGGTCGCGGTCGGAGTCGGCGTCGGAG
>CAXTSK010000466.1:0-4602 GCA_964246655.1 uncultured Pyrinomonadaceae bacterium | reverse complement strand
GCCGAACCACAACGACCCACCCGCTACCGCGGGTGGTACTGACCTGATTTATTTTCAGAAGACGAACTTGAGCGCGAGCTGGAGCTGGCGCGGGTCGCCGACGCCCTGGCGCAGGAAGCCGTCGAAGTTGAAGAGCGGCGACCCGATGGTCGGGTCGATGTTGTTGTCGGCGTTGAAGGTATTGAACATCTCGACGAGGGGGACGAGCGCGATGCGCTCGCCGAATTTAATCGGCCGCTGCAAACGCCAGTCGAAGGAGAAGAACTCGTTGTTCTTGCGGAGCGTGTTGCGCGGGAAGCAGCGCGTGGCGCAACCCAAAGAGGACTTGGGCTGTGCCGTGTGCGCCTGCACGCGCGCGTTCAGCTCGAAGCCCGCCGGGATTTCCACGTTCGAGTAGAAGTTGAAGCGGTGGCGGATGTCGCGGTCGGAGAGCGCGTAGTCCTTGCTCAGGTCGAAGAAGTCCGCCGCGCGGTCGGTGAACGGGTCGCGCTCGTTCGAGTCGTCGTCCTGATCTTTGGCGAGCGTATAGTTCCACTCGAACTGGTAGCCGCGGCTGAAGCGCTTCCGCATCCCGACGGTGAAGGCGCGGTAGAGCGACTTGCCGTTGGCGCTGGCGACCAGCGTCTCGCCGAGGAACGGGGCGAAGAAGTTCGTCCGCGCGTAGTCGAGGAAGCGCGTCAGGTGGACGCCCTTCGCGTGCGTGAAGTCAAAGTAGAGCGAGATGGTGCGGGCCAGTTCCAACTCGTAGGCGACGTTCGTGGTGTAGATGCGCGGGTTGGCGTAGTCGCGGCCGAAGACGCGCACGCCCGAGAAGCACGGGAAGGGGTTGGTCACGCTTCCGACCGCGCAGGAGCCTGCGGTCGGCGTCACCAGCCCCGGCCACGTCGGGCGGATGGTTGGGTTGGCGAAGGCGCCGCCCGCGATGGTCTGCTGCTGCACGCCGTTCGTCGTGATCGAGCCGACCTGCGTCAGCATGTTCTGGCGCGCATAGTAGATGCCGTAGCTCGCGCGCAGCACCGACTTGCCGTTGTTCGCCACGTCCCACGCGAAGCCGACGCGCGGCTGAAACTCCTTCTTCGGGCTGTGCAGCGTGCCGTCGGAGGGGAAGCGCGGGTCATTGAGGAAGATGCCGTAAGCCGTCTGCGCCGGGTCAACCTCCGGCTCGGGGAAGATTTGCGCCTCCCAACGCAGGCCGTAGTTCAAGGTCAGGTTGGGCCGCACCTGCCACTTGTCCTGCGCGAAGAGCGCGAGGTCGTCGTTCTTGATGTCGGAGGCGCCCGCGGCGTCGGTCGCGGGGCCGGACGGGCCTGCGCCCTGTAGGAAGAGCAGGAGCGGCGTGCCCGGGTTCGCGCAGGTGGGCGCGGCGATGCTGGTGAACGTGCCGTCCGCGCAGCGCCCGGCGTTGGGGCCGAAGCCCGCGCCGAGGCTCGCGGGCGAGGCGTAGCGGAGGAAGCCCGTCACGCTGTCGAAGATGTAGCGCCCCTCAAAGAAGCCGCGGAAGACCTGCGAGTTGCGGCTGTGCAGCCACTCGCCGCCGAACTTCGTCGTGTGGTCGCCCGCGACGATGGAGAAGTTGTCCTTGAACTGCGCGCGCCAGAAGGTCTCGTCCACGTTGGGGCCGAGGAAGAAGGGGTTGCCGAAGCGGAAGGTCGGCTCGCTCGTGTTGAAGAAGCCGCCCATCGCCGTGTCGGCGGGGATGTTCGAAGGCGTGGCCGCGCGCGGCCGCTCCTCGCGCCCGTAGGTGAAGTGGAACTCGTTGACCTTCGTCGGCGACAGCGTCGTGAAGAGGTTGGCGTTGAAGGCGTGAATCTTTGAAGGGCCTTCGGTGCCGTTGGCCGAGGTGCCGTAGGTCGCCACGTCGAAGGTCTGGTTCTCGTTCTTCGAGTAGTCGAAGTTGTGCGAGAGCGTGAGGTGGTTGTTCTCGCTCAGCTCGAAGTCGAACTTGCCGAGGATGGCCGAGTTGCGGATGGGTCGCTTGACGGGCGCGCCCTCCTCCTGGTTGCGCGACGCGCGGAAGAAGCCGAGCAGCGCGAGCCGCTGGCAGTCCACGTTCGCGTTGATGGCCGCCTCGTTGGCGACAATCGTCGGCGCGGAGATGGGGCAGGGCGTCGTGCCGGCCTGCTCGGAGAGGTTGGCGCGCGTCAGGTTCTCGAAAATCTGCTCGAAGGCGACGAAGAAGAACGCCTTGTCCTTCTTGATCGGCCCGCCGACGTTGCCGCCGAACTGCTCGCGGTGGAAGTCGGTCAGGGGCTTGTCGTCGGAGGTGTTCGCCGTCAACGCTTCGAGTCGTTGGAAGTAGAAGAGCGAGCCGTGGAACTCGTTGGTGCCCGACTTGGTGACGACGTTGACGACGCCGCCCGCCGTGCGGCCGAACTCGGCGGTCGCGCCGGTGGCGACGACCTGGAACTCCTTGACGGCGTCGAGCGGGATGTCGATGGCGGCGCGCTGGCCGCCCGCCTGCTCGCCGAAGAAGCCGTTCATGTAGTCGCCGCCGTCGAGGCTGATGTTGTTGAAGATGCCGCGCTGGCCCGCGAAGTTGATCTCGTCGCCGTCCGGCCCCTGCGTGATGGAGACGTTCGGCGTCAGCGTCAAAAGGTCTTCGAACTTGCGGCCGAGGACGGGGAGGTTGCCGACGGACTTCTCGTCGATGGTCGTCGAGGTCTGCGTGCTCGCGGTGTCCACGGTCTGGACGGCCGAGACGGTGACGACCTCGTTGACGCCCGAGACTTTCATCTTGAGGGCGAGGGTCGCGGCCTGCCCGACCGTGAGCGTGAACTCCTCCTGCTTGAGCGTGGCGAAGCCCTGCTTCGAGGCCGTTAAGGTGTAGCGACCGGGCGGGAGTTGCAGGAAGACGAAGCGGCCGCCCTCGTCGGTCGTGAGCGTCCGCGTCAGGTTGGTCTCGACGTTCTTGACCTCGACCGACGCGCCGGGCACGGTCGCGCCCTGCTCGTCCTCGACCGACCCCTGGATGACGCCCGTCGTGATCTGCGTCTGCGCCCGCGCGCCGACGGTGAACGTTATGGCGAGGAGAAGTGCGAACGTGAGCCCGAAGATGTGCCCGGCAGGTTTGCGGTTGAAAGGGGAACGCATAGTTTCTCCAGTCTGCGTTTGAAGAGACGTTAAGTTCGGCCGCCCGACTGCGGCGGCGGCGGAGAGGTGCGGGGCGAAGACTTCAACGGTCTCCGGCGCGAGGGTCGCGCCCCTTCGAAGGGACGGCCGATGTTAATGAGGCGGCAAGGTGCCTGTCAACGTAAACGGTCGCGGGCTTCAGCCGGCGTTCAGGCGAATGTAACGGAGAAGGATTTAACCACAGAGACACAGAGACGTAGCTTTGAAGTTACCGCTCAAGAAGCGTGTCTCTGTGTCTCTGTGGTTAATCGTCTTCAGAGCCAGCCGGAGCGCCGGAAGAGCAGGAAGAGGAGGCCCGCGATGCCGAAGGTCACGCCGAGCACGACGGGGTAGCCGTACTGCCATTCAAGCTCGGGCATCCCCTTGAAGTTCATCCCGTAGATGCCCGCGACCAGCGTCGGGACGGCGATGATCGCGGCCCACCCGGCGAAGCGCTTCGAGACCTCGTTCTGCGCGATGGAGATGAGCGAGAAGTTGGCTTCGAGCGCCGTCGTCAGAAGCTCGCGCGTGTTGTCCACCATCTCGTTGATGCGGACGACGTGGTCGTACACGTCGCGGAAGTAGGGGCGCGTGTCCTCGGGGATCAAGTCGAGGTCGAAGCGCACGAGGCGGTTGCAGATGTCGATGAGCGGCGAGACGGCGCGCCTGACTTCGAGGAGTTGGCGCTTGAGCTGGTAAATCTGCGCCGTCGTCTCGCGCGTGGACTGCTCGCCGAAGATTTGGTCTTCAAGCCCTTCGAGGTCTTCGGCCAGCGCGTCCACCACGGGGAAGTACTGATCGACGATGGAGTCCATCAGCGCGTAGAGCGCGAAGCCCGGCCCCTTGCGCAGGAGTTGCGGCGTCGTCTCGCAACGCGCGCGCACGCCCGCGTAGGAGAGCGAAGGCCCGTGACGCACCGAGACGATGAAGTTCTTGCCGACGAAGAAGTGCGTCTCGCCGAAATCGACGCGCCGCTTCTCCGGGTTCATCCGCGCGGTGCGGATGACGACGAAGAGCGAGTCGCCGTAGGTTTCGAGCTTGGGGCGCTGGTGCGCGTGGTGCGCGTCCTCGACGGCGAGGTCGTGCAGCCCGAACTCCTTTTGCATCTGCCGAAGCAGCTCGGCGCTGGGCGAGTGGAGCCCGATCCATGCGAAGCGGCCGGGCTCTTCGAGGGCGCGGCCGATGTCGCAGATTTCCACGGCGGCGGCGCGGCGGCCCTCGCAGTAGGCGACGCAGTTGACGACCGCGTGCTGGCCGGGGACGACCGTCCAGTCCAGTTCGGCGCTTGAGTGTATCTCGTTCAAGGTTCTCCTTGCCGGAGTCAGGGTGAGCGCCGCGCATGATACCACGTCCCCGGACGCGCGGGACTAACTCTCGAAGACGGCGACGGCGCGCACGGGCGAGCCCGTCCCGCCGCGAATCCTGAGCGGCAGGCCGATGAAACGGAAGCGGCCGCGGCCGACAAGCAGGTGCAGGTTGCACATGTTCTCGTAG
>CAXTSK010000465.1:0-4606 GCA_964246655.1 uncultured Pyrinomonadaceae bacterium | reverse complement strand
GCGGCCGCCTGACAGAGGGCAAAAGCCAACAATCTTAACCGGCCAACTGCCTACTGCCATCTGCCTACCGCCCACTGCTTTTCCCCTCCTTGCACCCCTCCGGTCGCTCACATACAATCGAACATCGGCATAAAGTCGCGGACGGCGGCGGTTTCGACAGGGTGACAGTTCCCTGCCCCGCGGCGCGACTCGGAGAGGGGGCCTCGAAGCCCCGGCGAGACTAAAACAATGATTGATAAATTTCTGACGAAGGTCTTCGGCAGCAGCAACCAGCGCTACATCAAGACGCTGCTGCCCCTCATCCAGCAGATCAACGACCTCGAACCGTCGGTGCAGAAGCTCTCCGACGAGCAGATGCGTGAGCGCATCGCGGCCCTGCGCGAGCAGGTCATCGAAGAGGTCGGCGACACCACCGCCAAGGGTGAAGAGGCCGTTAAGGAGCGCAAGCGCCGCACGCAGGAGGCGCTCGACAAGATTCTGCCCGAGGCATTCGCGCTCACGCGCGAGGCTTCGGTGCGCGCGACGGGCATGCGCCATTTCGACGTGCAGCTCATCGGCGGCATCTCGCTCCACCGGGGCCGCATCGCCGAGATGAGGACGGGCGAGGGCAAGACGCTCGTCGCCACCCTGCCCGCGACCCTGAACGCCTTGACGGGGCGCGGCGTCCACGTCGTCACCGTCAACGACTACCTCGCCACGCGCGACGCCGAGTGGATGGGGCGCATCTACAAGTTCCTCGGCCTCACGGTCGGCGCCATCGTCAACGACCTCGACGACTGGGAGCGCAAGGACGCCTACGCGGCCGACATCACCTACGGCACGAACAACGAGTTCGGCTTCGACTACCTGCGCGACAACATGAAGTTCGACCTCGCCACCTGCGTCCAGCGCGCGCACTACTACGCGATTGTGGACGAGGTGGACTCCATCCTCATCGACGAGGCGCGCACGCCGCTCATCATCTCGGGCGCGTCGGACGAGGCGACGGACAAGTATTACCAGGCCAACGCCATCTTCCCGCACCTCAAGAAGGCGGAGCTGAACGACGAGGGCAAGCCCGGCCCCGGCGACTACGTCCTCGACGAGAAGCAGCACTCGGCCGTCCTGACGGAAGAGGGCGTGGACAAGGCCGAGCGCCTGCTGGGCGTCGGCAACCTCTACGACCCTTCGAACATGGAGATGCTCCACTGCGTGGAGAACGCCTTGAAGGCGCACACGCTCTACCGGCTCGACCACCATTACGTCGTGCAGGAGGGCGCGGTCATCATCGTGGACGAGTTCACGGGGCGCCTCATGCACGGCCGCCGCTGGTCGGACGGGCTGCACCAGGCGGTCGAGGCGAAGGAGACCGTCAAGATCGAGCGCGAGAACCAGACGCTCGCCACGATTACGCTTCAGAACTACTTCCGCCTCTACGACAAGCTCTCCGGCATGACGGGCACGGCCGAGACCGAGGCCGCCGAGTTCGACGCGACCTACAAGCTCGAAGTCGCCGTCATCCCGACCAACCGGGCGATGATCCGCAAGGACAACTCGGACGTGATTTACAGGACGCTCCCCGAGAAGTGGGACGCCATCATCGAGGAGATCGTCGAGCGACACGAGGCGGGCCAGCCCGTCCTCGTCGGCACGGTCTCGGTCGAGAACTCGGAGTTGATTTCTCGGCGGCTCTCGAAGGCCGGCATCCGCCACCGCGACGAGGCGGGCAACATCCTGATCGAGGGCGACGGCACCATCCCGAACTACCACCACGTCCTCAACGCCAAGCACCACGAGCGCGAGGCCGAGATCGTCGCGCAGGCGGGCCGTAAGGGCGGCATCACGATTGCGACCAACATGGCCGGCCGCGGCACGGACATCCTGCTCGGCGGCAACCCCGAATTCCTCGCGCGCGAGCACTTGAAGCGCCAGGAGATAGACCCTGAGGAGGCGACCAAGGAGCAGTTCGAGGAGGCGCTGGCCTACATCAAGCCCTTCGTAGAGAAGGAGCACAAGGAGGTCGTCTCCCTCGGCGGCCTGCACATCCTCGGCACCGAGCGGCACGAGTCGCGCCGCATCGACAACCAGTTGCGCGGCCGCGCCGGGCGCCAGGGCGACCCCGGCTCCTCGCGCTTCTTCCTCTCGCTCGAAGACGACCTGATGCGCATCTTCGCGGGCGACAAGGTGAAAGCCTTGATGCAACGTTTGGGGATGGAGAAGGGCGTTGCCATCGAGTCGAAGATGGTCTCGAAGCGCATCGAGGCGGCGCAGAAGTCGGTCGAGGCGCGCAACTTCGAAACGCGCAAGCACCTCCTCCAGTACGACGACGTGATGAACCGGCAGCGCGAGACCATCTATGGCCTGCGCCGCCAGTTGATGGAAGACCCCGACCAGCGCGACTACGTCCTCGGCGTCGCCGCAGACCTGCTCGGCGACCTCGTCAAGCAGTACCTCCCCGCGGACGCCTCGCCCGACGACTGGGACGTGGAGAACTTCAAAATCCAGCTCCACTCGACCTACGCCTTCGACGCGGAGGCCGAGGGCATCGACTTCGACAACTCGACGCCCGCGCAGGTTAACGAGGCGGTCTGGGAGAAGGCGAAGGCGTCGTACGAGGTCAAGGAGGCGCAGGTCGGCCCCGAGGCGCTGCGCACCTACGAGCGCATCATCATGCTCAACATCATCGACGCGCAGTGGAAGGATCACCTGCTCGCGATTGATCACTTGAAGCAGGGCATCGGGCTCGTCGGCTACGGGCAGAAGGACCCGCTCGTCGAGTACAAGAAGGAGAGCTTCGACATGTTCCAGGCGATGCTCGACCGCATCGACACCGCCACCGTCCGCACGCTCTTCAACCTCCAGGTCGTCGCCGAGCAGGCGCCCGAGCAGTTGCAGCAGCGCCGCCAGCGCCGTCCCACGTCGATGACCTTCACCGGCCCGAACCAGGGCGCCACGGCCGCGGGCGAAGAGGCCGCGCGCACCAAGACGGTCACGCGCGACCAGCCGAAGGTCGGCCGGAACGAGCCCTGCCCCTGCGGCTCGGGCAAGAAGTACAAGAAGTGCTGCGGCGCCAACGCCTGAGCGGGCGGACGCGCCACAATTGGTGCTATGATGAAGGCGGGGCGGGGCTGAGGGAAGCCGCCCCGCCTTCCCCTTCAATTAAGTCTTACGGAGTGGTTATGCTGGTCTCCCTCGCACTCTGAACCTCCGCCCCGCCGGCTGCGCCCCCGCGCCCGCGCCCGAGTCCTCAGTACGTCGTGCTCGGATACAACTTCCTTTAAGAGATCGGCCGCGGGACGTACCGACGCCGGCCGCGGTCTCGTGCGTTAGACTTCCCCCTCGCAACTAATGAGCGCCAACACCACCTCGAACAACCCCGTCGTGCAGGCCGTGCTCTCGGGCGCCGCGCCGCAGCCGGCGCGCATGGCGGCCGCGCGCGGCATGCTGCCCGTCCCGCAGGACGTGCTGCTTGAACTGCTCGTCGCGCTGCGCGCCGACTCGGACGCATCGGTGGCGCGCGCCGCGGAGGAGCCGCTCGCGGGTCAGGACCCGACGACGCTCTTAGGCATCGCCTCCGCGCAGGAGACAGCGCCCGCCGTGCTCTCCTACCTCGCGGAGCGGCCGGGGCTCGCGCGCGAGGTGCAGGAGTCGCTCGCGCTCAACGCCTCGACGCCCGACGCGGCCGTGGCCGCGCTCGCGCGCGTGACCGCCGAAGGGCCGGTGCTCGAACTCGTCTCCCTGAACCAGCAGCGCCTCATCCGCGCGCCCGCCATCATCGACGCCGTGCTCGCCAACCCCGCACGCACGTCCGAGGCCGACCGCCGCGTCCGCGAGACGCGCCGCGAGTTCTTTGAGAAGGAGCGCGGCGCGCGCCAGGTCGCCGAAGAGATGCGCGCGCGCGGCCTCGGCGCGGCGGCCGAGTTCGTCGAGTCGGCCGAGTCGTTCGACGCCGAAGGCGGCCTCACGCTCGACGACGCGTGGCTCATCGCGCAGCACATAGAGGTCTCGGACGTTGACATAGACGACTCGTGGCTCCCGTCCGAGAGGTATGAGGACTTGCTCGACGAGACCTTCGAGCAGCGGCAGGCCACGGCCGAGCGCCTGGCGGCGGAGTTGAATGCCGACGGCAGCGCCCCGCCCGAGCGCGTCGCCCTCATCCGCCGCATCATGCTGATGAAGGTCAAAGACCGCATCAAGCTCGGCATGAAGGGCGACCGCGAGGCGCGCTCCATCCTCATCCGCGACCCGAACAAGGTCGTCGCTTCGGCGGTCATCAACAACCCGCGCATCACCGACCAGGAGGTCGAGGCCGTCGCCGCCATGCGCACGGTCGCCGACGACGTGCTGCGCCTGATCGCGATGAACCGCAACTGGGCGCGCCAGTACCCGATCATCCACAACCTCGCGCGCAACCCGCGCACGCCGCTCCCGACCGCGATCTCGATCCTCCCGCGCCTCCACGCCAAGGAACTCAAGGGCCTCGGCCAGAACCGCAACGTCTCCGACGCCGTCCGCCGCCAAGCCCTCCGCCTCGCCACCGCCCGCGGACAGTAAAAGGCCGTGAACGGTCAACCGTAAACCGTGAAAAGAAACAACTGCCTTCTTCTTGTCACGGTTTACAGTTGAC
>CAXTSK010000464.1:0-4611 GCA_964246655.1 uncultured Pyrinomonadaceae bacterium | reverse complement strand
CGCACGACCAACAAGATCCTCGAAGCCTACCTCAAGTCGAAGGGCGTGGCGGCGGCGAAGGCGCGGGGTAAATCGAGCCCTCGCCGACGGCGCGCCGCGAATTTTTGAGGGGGCTTGTTTGGCGAGGCTAGCGGAGCACGGGGCGCGGGTAGCTGGCCGTGCGCCCCGTGTCGTTCAAGTCCTGCATCTTCCAGACGCTGGGCACGCCGCGGTGCAGCAGACGCCCCTCGCGATCAACCCAATACTCGGCGACGCCGAACGTCTCCCACGCCTGCGGTGTGTAGAGGCTGCAACCGTCGTGATAGATCGTGCTGACGACGAACTCCCTGCCGTCGGGCAGGGCGTAGACGCCCAGCTCCCTCAGCCTCGGCTTCGGTTTTTTGGCTACTCTCTGAGCTGCTACTGCCTGAACCATGTACTACCTCCCTTGGGAAAAGAACGAACGTGCGCCTCGAAGTGGGGAACTCGGGGCGACCACGCAAAGCGAGTAAATTTGCCGGTGAAAAGTTGACGGAATGATAGCACAAACTCGGCTTCCGGGAAGAGAATTTTTGCGACTACTTAGTTCATAACTCGAACAATTCCAGTACGTTAGCTGACAATGCTCAAGGTAATCGGTTTACTCTTGAGACATCTCAAGCGAAGCTCCGCGCACGTCCTGCAAACCCCCAACCGACGAGCCATCTGGCACCTCGCTTGCACGACTTTGCGGCTGAAAAGCGGTGGCAATAAAATGTGTGGAAAAGGACGGGACGCGCCCGTCCGCGCGTACTGTTTCGGCGGCACACACGTATCCTATCTAAACATCCGCGAAGGCAGGAGGGCTCTAACTTGCAAGCTGAAGGAGATGTCGGTGGCGCCAACGAAACCGACTGGCGCGAGAATCTGGTCACGACCGACGAAGGTCTGAGGGAACTGTTCGCTGAGACGCGGCGCGTCGCCGTGCTCGGCATCAAGACCGAGCGGCAGGCTTACCAGCCGGCCTTCTACGTCCCGCAGTATCTCGCGAACGCGGGACTCGAAGTCGTCCCCGTCCCCGTCTACTACCCGGAGGTGACGGAGATACTCGGGCAGAAGGTCTACCGCAAGGTCGCGGACGTGCCCGGCCCCATCGACATGGTCAACGTCTTCCGCCGTTCCGAAGACATCCCGCCGCACGTCGAAGACATCCTCGCCGCGAAACCGAAGTCGGTCTGGTTCCAGTCCGGCATACGCAATGACCGCGCGGCCGAGGCGCTCGCGCGCGCAGGCATCAAGGTCGTGCAAGACCTCTGCCTCATGGTCGAGCACCGCTCGCTCGCGCGGAGACGATGAGGGGAAAACACTTTCAAGGTCGAGCAAAAGGGGGAGCCGATGGGTGTGCAGTTGAAGAAGTTGAGCGAGCAGGTGTTGTTGAAGACGGGTTGAGCTTTTAATTTGACGAATGAAAGGGCGCGCCGGCGGACGAGAAACGTCGGCGCGCCCTTCTTTCGGCGGAGCTTTTAAGCCCGGACGACCGTATAATCTTTCGACGTTATATCCTTGGGTTGCAATCGATACGGCTGAGGCTCGGGGTCGCATAGATGAGTATTACTTTCGTTGATGTGCTGCTGGTGCTGGTTGTGCTGTTCGGGGTGTGGCAAGGCTGGCGCAGGGGGCTTTTGCTGGGGCTGCTCGACCTCGTGCGTTGGGTCGGGGGCTTGCTGTTTGCGCTCAGGTTCTATCAGCCGGTGGCGCGTTGGATGGGGCCGCGCGTGAGCTGGGACGAAGCGTGGGACGAGCCGGTCGCGTTCCTGTTGACGGCGGTCTTGGCAGGGTTCGTCATACAGCTCTTGGGGCAGTGGATGTTGGGGCGCGTGTCGGAGAAGACGCACCGGGGAACTGTGAACCGGACGCTCGGGCTGATACCGGGCGCGGCGGGCGGGCTCATCTCGGCGGCCATCCTCGCGTCGCTGTTGATGGCGGCGCCGCTGCCCGAGGCGGCGCGCGAGTCTGCGCGCCAGAGCGTATTCGCAGACCGGCTCACCTCATACACCAACCGATTCGAAGACCAGCGCGCGCCCGTCTTCGACGAGGCCATCCAGCAGACGCTCAACCGCCTGACCATCAAGCCCGAGTCGAACGAGCGCGTTGACCTGGGCTTCAAGGTCGAGGCGGTCCGGCCGCGTCCCGACCTCGAAGCGCAGATGCTCGAACTCGTCAACGAAGAGCGCGCGGCCGCGGGCCTGAACCGGCTCGCGCCCGATCCTGAATTAACCAAAGTCGCCCGCGCGCACTCGGCCGACATGTTCGCGCGCGGCTACTTCGCGCACGTCTCGCCGGACGGGCTCGACCCCTTCGAACGCATGACGCGCGCGGGCGTCACCTTCCGCACGGCGGGCGAGAACCTCGCGCTCGCGCCGACCGTGCGAGTCGCGCACACGGGGTTGATGAACTCGCCCGGCCACCGCGCGAACATCCTTCAGCCAGCCTTCGGCCGCCTGGGGCTAGGCATCATGGACGGCGGCTACCGCGGCATCATGGTCTCGCAGGAGTTTCGCAACTGAATGGACGCCGCCGAGAAGCCGTTTGAGACGACGCGGTTCCGCGTCGAAGACGTTTGGGCGGGCCGCCGCCTCGACGAGTTTCTGGCCGAGCGTCTAACTGATCTGAGTCGCATGCACATCGCGGGACTGCTCGCGCGCGGCGCGTGCGGCATCAACGGCGGCGCGGCGCACGCCGGGCGACGTTTGTGTGCCGGCGACCTGGTCGAGGTCGAGTCGGAAGGCAACGTGCCGAACTCGATGACGCCGGAGCCTCTGCCGCTCGAAGTCGTCTACGAGGACGAGCACATAGTCGTCGTCGTCAAGCCGTCGGGCGTCCTCGTCCACCCGACGCTCGGCGTCAAGCGCGGCACGCTCGCCAACGCGCTCGCATACCACCTCAACCGATTGCGGATTGCGGATTGCGGATTGCGGATTGAAGAAGGCGGATTGAAGAACGATGAGAGTGATGCTGCCCCTAATCCCTCTTCCAATCCACAATCCGAATTCCGCAATCCGCAATCGTTCATCCGTCCGGGTATTGTTCACAGACTCGACCGCGACACGTCCGGGTTGATGGTCGTGGCGAAGACGCAGGCGGCGCTCAGCCGACTCACGCAGCACTTCCAGCGGCGCCTCGTCGAGAAGCGTTATGTGGCGGTCGTCGGCGGTCTCTTGAAGGAGGACGAGTTGACCGTCGAGGCTCCCATCGGTCGCGTCGAAGGCGAGCGACCGTCCTGGGGAGTGCTGGAGTCGGGCAAGCCGGCCGAGACGCGTTTGCGCGTGGTCGGGCGTGGTTCGCGACGCACGCTCTTGGAGTTGGAGCCTTTGACCGGGCGCACCAACCAATTGCGAATCCACTGCGCGCATGTGGGGCACCCGGTCGTCGGCGACGTGCCGTACGCGGGCGAGCCGCACGGCCGCCTCTGCCTGCACGCGGCGCGACTCGCGTTCCGGCATCCGGCGACCAACGAGTGGGTCGAGTTCGTCTCAAATGCGCCGCCCGAAATACTATCTGCGCTCGTTTGATCGGGGCAAAAAGCACGAATTTCCGGTGGAAATTCCTGCAAATCGTCCTGCGAGAATTTTTTTTAAATAGGTGTTGCAATTCGGGGCGGGAAAGATTTATATTCTGCCCACTTCGGGCATGCGGTGAATCCAAATGCCTAGACGGTTGCTGGGGTGAGGACAGTGACCGTTGCCATGAGTGGGCGCGATGGACCCCAAAGTTCGTCGCGCCCGCTTTATTTTTGCCCGAGCTTTTCTATCCTGGTCTGTCCTTTTTCGATCTCTTAATTTTATCGGTCTGCCCGCATCCCTGATGACTTACTTCCCGCGCGCGTCTGCGGTATAGTCAAACCATCCCCTGAAAAACTTTCCCCAAAGAACGACGGAGGCGGCGGAGGTGCGTCGCCTCAGCGCGGGCTTTTTCTTGTAACCGGCGTTGGTGAATTGCCGTCTTCGACTTCGAGCGCAGGGCCGTAGTCCATCGAGGTGATGTGGAGCCCTCGGCCGTCTCGGGCTACGCAGAGACGGACAACGAGACCGACGTTTGAGCTTTAACTTGAAAGTGGTAGTGAACGAAATGAGAAAGCTTTTCCTCTTCTTAACCGTCTCGCTGCTCGCGCTCGCGCCCGTCGGCGCGCAGACGCAGCAGGCCCCGGCCGCGAAGCCGCTCGTCGGCGAGATCACGGCCTTCGACGCGGCGGCGCACACGGTCACGGCGCGCTCGGACGCGGGCGAGACCGTGACGTTCTCGACGACGGAGCGGACGACCTACACGCGTCTGCCCCCGGGCGTGACCGATTTGCAGAAGGGCGAGCGCGTCACGTTCGCGGAGGTGCGCGTCGGCGACCGCTTGATCGCGCCGGGCGTCACAGCGTCAGGCGGCACGGCCTCGCGGCTCATCCTGATGGCGCGTGCGGCGAACGGCCCCGGCGGCAACGGGCAGAACGCCGGGCGCAGGCTCAACGGCCGCGTCGTCTCGGTCGATGCGGCGAAGAAGCTGATCGTCGTGCAGACGCGTGGGCGCGAGGGGCAGGAGTCTGCGACGGTTGACGTGTCGGCGGCGCGCGTGATGCGCTACGCGCCCGACTCGATGAAGCCGGCC
>CAXTSK010000463.1:0-4618 GCA_964246655.1 uncultured Pyrinomonadaceae bacterium | reverse complement strand
TGAAGTTGTCAAACTCAATGCACAGCTTCTCGCTGCGTAACATGAGTTATTAATATTAATCGGGCGCAAAGCCATAGCGGTCAGTACCATCCGCGATAGCGGGTGGGTCGGTGTTACACGGCAGCGCCGCATCACAACCACCCACCCGCTACCGCGAGTGGTACTGACCCGGTTACTCCGAAGTCAGCACCCAGCACCTCAAAACTTCGGCCACGCTCCAAGCCTGCGCGATGCAGCCGCGCGCGTGGAACGGCTCGACGGCGTCGAAGACTTCGCTGATGGAGCCGACGCAGGCTTCGTCGAGGTGCGGGAGGAAACCTTCGAGCGTCTTGCGCGCGCCCGCGCGGTCGTCGGGGTGGACTTTGAGCCACGCGTCGATGAAGGGGCCGATGAGCCAGCCCCAGACCGTGCCCTGATGATAAGCCGCGTCGCGCGTCTTGAGGTCGCCGTGGTAGGTCGGCTTGAAGTCGAAGTGGTCGGGCGAGAGCGAGCGCAGGCCGACCGGCGTCAAAAGCTTCTCCTTCACGACGTTCAAGACCGGCTCCCAACGCGACTTCTCCAACACAGGATGTTCGAGCGAGATGGCGAGCAGTTGGTTGGGTCGGCACGCCTGGTCGTTCGCGCCGTTCAACTCCCAGCTCTCGACCACGTCGAAGAGGTGTTGACCTTCTTCATACCAGAAGCGCTCGTTGAAGGAGCGGCGGCAGCGCTCGGCGTGCCCGTTCAACTCCTCGGCCCGCGCGGCGTCGCCCGCGGCGCGCGTCCAGCCTTCCAGCAACCGCAGCGCGTTGTACCAGAGCGCGTTGATCTCGACGGCCTTGCCGCGCCGCGGCGTGACGACCCAGCCGTCGCACTTCGCGTCCATCCAGGTGAGTTGATAACCCTCTTCGCCCTGCACGAGCAGCCCGTCCGTCGGGTCAACCTTGATGCCGAAGCGTGTGCCTTCGAGGTGACGCCCGACGATGTCGTGCATCTTCGGCAGGAGCACTTCGAGCGTGACCGTGTCGTCGGTCGTCTTCAGGTAACGGTCGAGCGCGTGGAAGAACCAGAGCGTGGCGTCGGCCGTGTGGTAGAGTCCTTCGTTCGCGCCGTCGGGGAACATGTTCGGGATGAGGCCGTCGCGCACGTACTGGCCGAAGGTGCGTAGAATCCAGCCCGCCTCTCTATGTCTTCCGGCGGTGCAGGTCAGCCCTTCCAGACTGATCATCGTGTCGCGGCCCCAGTCGGTGAACCAGTGGTAGCCCGCGATGACCGAGCGCACCTCTTCGCCCGCGGCGTGCGCGCGCGCGGCGTCCCCCTCTCTGCCCGAGGGCGTGATGACGAACTGGTCGGCGGCGAGCACCAACTCGGCCGCGACGCCTGCTTGCGCCGCGGGCGCGGCCGAGGCGAGGAGGCGTTCGCGCCGCTCGTGCTCCGCCGCCTGCGCCTCCTCGGGACAGAGCGCGCGGATCAGCTCCCAGCTTTCGGTCGAGCTGACGAGCGTCGCCGTCACGTCCTTCGACACGTCCACGCTGAAGTAGCCGGGGCTCCAAAGCTCGCCCGTGTGGGCATAGCCGCGCCGCTCCTCGGTTCTGTAGTGCACGTCCTGAAGCTTGCCGCCGTCGAGCGAGAAGGTCGCGCGCAGGCCGGCGACCGACAACCCGGCCGAGCTCGGACCGCAGATACTTGTGCCCGGTCGAAACTTCAAGGCGGTCTTCAATCGAGGTGACGGCGTAAGGCTCGTTGGCCGAGGCGTGGACTTGCTCTTCGTACGGGCGGAACTGAAGCGCCGGTCTGAGCTTGAGACGCAAAGGCCCCTCGCCCTCGACAAGCTTGTACGTGACGTGCACCGTGTTCTGGCTGTGCACCATCAGCACGCGCTTCTCGACGACGTGGCCGTCCAACTCGTAGCGCCAGACGGGCAGGCCCGCTTCCAGACGGAACTCGCGCAGGTGCTTCGCGCCGGGCCATTCGAGCCGGTTGCCCGTGCGCTCCTGCCCTCCGATTTGATGTCGCTCGCCCGTCGGCAAACGCAGCCACTCCGACAGGTGATTGAACATCACCGTCCGCCCGAGCGGCGTCGGCAGCGCCGCGACGAGCAGCCCGTGATACCTGCGCGTCGGCACGCCCGCCAACGTCCCCGAGGCGAAGCCGCCCAGGCCATTAGTCACCAACCACTCGCGCCCGAGCATCAGCTCCGCGTCGTGCGTGTCCTTCTCACTGAAAGTTAACTTGCGAACCGGTTCGTCCATCTTTCCCAAACCCCTTGAGAATTTGAAATTTCAAATTAAAGTTTATGTCTCCTCTTCCCACTCGCGCAGACTCTCGTTGCGCACCTCTTCCTCTTCGCTCGGGCCGTCGAAGCCGCGGGCGGGGTCGCCGCCCTCCGCGGGGTCGGCGGGCGCGAGCGCCACGGCCGTCTCGCCGGGGAGCCACCAGTTGTTCTTCGTCTCAAGCGCGGGCGTCCCCGTCCCGCCGTAACGGTAATCTTCGCTCGACCAAATTGTCCGCCAGACCTTCCCCGCGGGCGGCGCGAGCAGAGGCTCGGGCGCGGGGTTGAGGTTCAAGTCAGGGCCGAAGTTGACGACGAGCAGGCGGTCGTCCCCGCCGGCGCCGAAGTAGCGCAGCACGAAAGCCTCCGCGCCGAGCACGGCGCCGTCCAGGGCGCGCGGCGCCTGCGCCGAGAAGACCGAGTCCTCGCGCCGCAGGCGGAGCAGGTCGCGGTGCAGCTCATACACTTCTCGATG
Source organism: uncultured Pyrinomonadaceae bacterium (assembly GCA_964246655.1). Taxonomy (GTDB): domain Bacteria; phylum Acidobacteriota; class Blastocatellia; order Pyrinomonadales; family Pyrinomonadaceae; genus QHXN01. The sequence continues at coordinate 1,892 of CAXTSK010000463.1, read as the reverse complement.
AGAGTCGCGTTCGTTATGGTCGAGCTTGCAGCGCTCGAAGGTCTCGGGCGCGGCCGGGTCTGGAAGGCGCGTGCGCGTCTCGCGCGTGGCGATGCTGCGGAACTGCGCGAGGAACTCCGCGCGGCCGCGACTGACCTTCCCGGCCAGCTCGGGCTCGTGGTCGGCGAAGTAGTGGAACGGCGCGGAGGCCGCGAACTCCTGACCCATGAAGAGCATCGGCGTCGAGGGCAGGAGCAGCATGAGCGCCGTCAACGCGCGCAGGCGGCCGGGGCTCGTCAGGGCGTGCGCCCGCAGGCCGCGCGCTGAGTTGGCGACCTGGTCGTGGTTCTGTATGAAGCTCACGAAGGCGTGCGGCGCGATGCCGAACGTCGGCGTGCCGCGGCGGGCGCGCTGCCACTTGTAGCGCTGGCCCTGATAGAGGAAGCCGTACTTGGCCGCGGAGACGAACTCCTGCGGCGTGCCCTTGTAGTCGGAGTAGTAAGCCTCGTGGCGGCCCGTGAGTGCGACCATCGCCGTGTGATGAAAGTCGTCGTTCCAGAGGCCGTCGAGCCCGAAGTCGAGAATCATCTGCACCTCCTGCGGCTCGTTCTCGCCGACGTTGATCGTCGCGCGCCCGCGGGCGGCGGCGCGCACCTCGCGGGTGAAGGCGTCGATGATGTGCTCGTCCGACTCGTCCTTGATGCTCTGCGTGGCGTCGAGGCGCAGGCCGTCGAAGTGGAACTCCTCGACCCAGTAGCGCGCGTTCGAGAGGAAGAACTCGCGGACGGGCGCCGAGTGCTCGCCGTCGTAGTTGAGCCCGTCGCCCCACTCGGTCTTGTGCCGCTCGGTGAAGTAGTGCTCCGAGAACTGCGCGAGGTAGTTGCCGTCCGGCCCGAGGTGGTTGTAGACCACGTCGAGGATGACGGCGACGTTGTTCCGATGAGCCTCATCGACGAAGCGGCGCAGGTCGTCGGGCTCGCCGTAGAGTCGCGTCGGCGCGTACAGGCAGACGCCGTCGTAGCCCCAGCCGAAGCGACCCGGAAACTCCGCCACCGGCATCAGCTCGACGCACGTCACGCCCAGGCTCGCCAGCTCTTTCAAATGAGTAGTCGCCGCCGCGAGCGTGCCTTCGCGCGTGAACGCGCCGACGTGCAGCTCGTAGACGACCTGCCCCTTGAGCGAAGCGCCCTTCCACTCCGCATCAGTCCAACGGAACGTCGTCGGGTCTACGACCTGCGAGGCTTTATGCGGCCCCTCGGGTTGAAAGCGTGACGCGGGGTCTGGATAAAGATAATCGTCGCCGTCGAGTCGGAAGCGGTAGAGCGCGCCCTCCTTCAACCCTTCGGCGAGGCCGGAGAAATATCCGCCGTCCTCCTCTTCGAGCGCGAAGGGTCTGGGCGCGCCGTCGCCTTCAAAGACGACCTCGACCCTGCGCCTGCGCGGCGCCCACACGCGGAAATGCACGCCGCCGCCCGGCAGCGCCTCGGCCCCGACGGGCAGTCTCCTCGCCAGCTTCGTCGCCTCCATCAACTAAAGGTTTCCCAACTTCTTGTTTGTCGCTTGAGCCAATTCTAAACGCGCCCCGCGAAAAAAGGCGAATACTCGCGCGCGCGCCTCGCGTAAGTGTCGCGTTTGTCTGACAAAAGAGAGTAGGCAGTAGGCAGATGGCAGTAGGCGGTTGAAAGCGCCGCTGTCGAGAACTCCGGGTTAATCTTTCAACGTCCGTAGCGCGGAGCGACTGCCTACTGCGCTTGCCAAAGCGTGGCGGCTTCGGTTACGAACACTTTCATGCAGAGGCTTCCCGTAGACGAGATTCTGTCCGCAGCCGTCGAGACGTTGCGGCGCGGGCAGAGCCTCGTCGTTGAAGCGCCGCCGGGGGCGGGGAAGACGACGAGGCTGCCGCCCGCCTTGCG
>CAXTSK010000462.1:0-4619 GCA_964246655.1 uncultured Pyrinomonadaceae bacterium | reverse complement strand
TATTTTCCCTACTGCCTACTGCCTACTACTTCTGCGTTTCGTTGTAGTCTTCGAGGAGCTTCTGCGCGCGCTCGCCGGGGCTGATGACGCCGAGCTTGCGCTCCCAGTCGTAGCCGCTGAAGACGCCGACGATCTGCGCGCGGTCGTTGTAGACGGGGCTGCCCGAGAAGCCGTCGTGGCCGTCGATCTTGGCCGACCAGTACTCCCTGCCGCGGAACGTGTAGGGGCCGGAGAACTTCCCGCGCCGGACGCTCTTCTCGCCGTTCGGCCGCGCGATGAGAAGCAGGCGCTCGTCCTCGCTGAGGCTCGCCTGGAAGGCGGGCGCGGCCGTCCGCTTCGGCGTGCGGCAGACGCGCAGCAGCGCGAGGTCGGCCTCCTCGTCCACACGCAAGACCTCGGCCTGGCAGCCGTTGACGTACGCCTTCACCTCCAGCTCGTCCTTCACGTTGAAGCCGAGCTGCGTCTTCTTCGACGGGCTCAGCTTGCCCGAGACGACGTGGTAGGCTGTCATCACCAGCCGGTCGCCGACGACGAAGCCGGTCGCGTACCCGTTCGCCCCGTAGTCGAGGAAGGAGAGGACGTGCTGGATGGAGTTCTGCCTCTTCTTGTCGAACCTCAGGTCGAGCGAGACGGTGTTGCCCTCCTGCTTGATGACGGCCACGAGCGGGTCGTCGGCCGCCGTCGAGGGCGCGAGCGACGGGGCGAATATCGCGGCGGCCAACATTGCGAAAGCGAAGCCACAGAGCATCCTCTTCATCTTGTGAAACTCCTCCGGGCGCGGTCTCTATAAAACGGTCTGGCGAGGTTAGGGTCTCCGCATGGGGCGGACGGTTTACGCTGACCTTGTGGGAAGCGGAATCCGATGATACTCGGAATCGCGGATTAATCAAGGCCATTTTGTACGGCCGCGCCCGGCGCCCCTCAGAACAGGCCGAAGAGCCACCCGAACGCCGCGCGCGCGGCGGGGGGCCACACGGCGAAGAGGGCGAAGCCCGCGCACGCGACCAGGAGGCACGCGAACCTGTAGATTTGGCCGCTGTAGAACGACCCCAAGACCTGACACGCCACGACGCCCGAGAGCAGCCCGAAGAGGTAGAGCACGCCAGCGAGCCAGAGCCCCGCGGCCGCCGCCGCCTCGCGCGCGACGTTCGCGGCGAAGGCCGTCCAGCCCAGCATCAGAATCCCGCTGACGAGCAGGTTCGAGGCGACGAACGCGTCCGGGTGCGAGTACAGGTCAACGCGCAAACGCCTCTGCACCCACGCCGCCAACGCGTACAAGACGAAGACGAAGACCCAGAAGAGCCCGAACCCCTTCAGAAGCCTCAGCCCCACCCCCGGCATCCCCGCCGGCCACAACACAGCGGCCGCCAACGCCGGCAGCAGCAGGCACAACGCGACCGCGACGATCACCTGCCACGCCTCCGCGCTCGCGCGGTCGAGCATCAACTTCAGGGTTTCCCACACCGGCTTGACTCCTTCAATGTCGGAAGCCTTCGCTTAGGCTCAGGCGTTGCGGGGAGCGCCGGAGGTCTCTTCGAACCAGCAGCGCGTGCAGAAGAGGTGGCGGGCGGCGCGCTCGGGCTGCGTGAAGTCGGCCGAGGCGGGGAGGCGCGCGGCCACCTCGCGCTCCTCTTCGCTCAGCTCGTACCAAGCTTTCAAAGGCCCCCCGTCGCAGCGCGGGCAGCGCCCCTCGCCCTGCGTGCTGGTGGTGTAGTCGGCGTCCCTCATGCTCGGCCTCCATTCGTTCGAAGCCCGGGGCGCGCGCCTTGGGGAAGGCGCGGGCGGCGGGTTAATATCGCCGCTGTCTTTAACACATACACGGCCGAAAGAGAAGACCTTCCGCAAGCCATGACGAAGAATGCCCGCCCGCACGCGGCACTCGCGCTGTTGCTCGTCCTCGCCGCCCTCTGCCCCGTCGCCGCCACAGCGCAAGGCTCGGGCGAGCGCTTCGACTTCTACACGCGCGGGCCTTACCGCCAGCAGGTGCCGCGCCCGCAGAGTCTTCTGCGCTACGACGTGGGCGAGTTCCACACCAACTACGCGATGATGGAACGCGTCATCAACGCCGTCGCCGCGGCCGCGCCCGACCGCGTGCGCGTCTTCGACATCGGATTGACGAACGAGTACCGGATGCAGCACGTCGTCGCCGTCTCCGCCCCCGAGAACATCGCGCGGCTCGACGAGATCAAGTCGAACCTGAAGAGGTTGAGCGACCCGCGCACGCTCTCTGCGGAAGAGTCGCGCCGCCTCATCTCCACGACGCCGGTCGCGCTCTGGCTTCAGTACACGATCCACGGCAACGAGTCGGCGTCGTTCGAGGCGATGATGCAGGTGCTCTACCAACTCGCCGCGTCGGACGAGCCTGCGACGCTCGACATCCTGAAGAACAGCGTCGCCCTCATCAACGTCTGCGCCAACCCCGACGGGCACGAGCGCTTCGTCACCTGGTACAACTCGTTCGGCGTCGGCGACCCCGAGCCCTCGGCCGCCGAGCACGACGAGCCTTGGTCGGTCTACGGCCGCGTCAACCGCTACCGCTTCGACCTCAACCGCGACAACATCGCCACCTCGCAGGCCGAGACGCGCAACATGCAGCGCGCCTTCTTAGACTGGAATCCGCAGGTCGCCGTCGATCACCACGGACAGCCGTCGCAGTTCTTCTTCCCGCCCGCGGCGCTGCCCGTCAACCCGAACCTGCCGCCCGAGCAGACCGAGCGCTGGCTCTCGACCTTCGGCCGCGCCAACGCCGCGCAGTTCGACCAGCGCAACTGGGACTTCTACGTCCGAGACATCTTCGACCTCTTCTACCCCGGCTACTGGGATTCGTGGCCCGCCTTGCAAGGCGCGACCGGCATGACCTACGAGACGGACGCGGGCGGCTGGAAGGGCTTACGTTGGAAGCGCGACGACGAAACGATAGTCACCTTCCGCTCCGGCATCGCCAAGCACTTCGTCGCCTCTTTGACGACGCTCGCCACCGCCGCCACGAACCGCGAGGCGCGGCTCCGCGACTTCTACGAGTTCAAGCGCACGGCCGTCGAGGAAGGGAAGACGGGCCGCGTCCGCCGCTTCGTCATCCTGCCCGGCCGCGACCCGGGCCGCGCGGCCGAGCTGGTCGAGAACCTTCTGCGCGCGGGCGTCGAAGTCAGGCAGACGACCGCGCCCTTCCGCGCGGCGCGCGCGCACGACTATTCGGGCAAGGACTCGCCGGCCGCCACGCGCGACTTCCCCGCGGGCGCCTACGTCGTTGACCTCGCGCAGCCTGCCAAGCGTATCGCCAAGGCTCTCTTAGAAGTCCACACGCCGCAGGACGAAGCCTTCCAGCGCGAACAGCTCGCGCGCTTCGCACGCAACGAGCGGCGCGGCCGCGGCGGGTTCAAAGAGGAGTTCGGCTTCTACGACATTACCTCCTGGTCGTTGCCTTTAGCCTTCGGCGTCGATGCTTACTGGGCCGAAGACGACGCCGCGGTCAACGCGACTCCGGTTAACTTGGAGCGAACGGTCAATCTTCATGCGAACATCAGCATGCCGCTCACCGCAGAGCCGAAGAGCGAGGCGTTCAACCCGGGACAGGTTACGCTGCTGGATAGGACCGACGACTTAATACCCGGCTTCACCAGCGACTTCGTCAGCAGATTCGCACAGGGCGGCGTGACGGGGCGCGCGCAGGTCGCGTACATCATCCCTTACGAGCGGAACGGCGCGGCGTCGTTAGTCTTCCGTCTGCTGCGCGAGGGATTCAAGCTCGCCGTCTCGACGAAGACCTTGAACGCGGGCGGGCGCGACTGGCCGCGCGGGACGGTCGTGGCGCGCGTCTCGCGCAACCCGGAGAGTTTGCACGAGCGCATGGCCGCGCTCGCGCGCGAGACGGGCGTGGACGTGACGGCCGTCGGCACGGGCTTCACCGACACGGGCGAGACGGGCGTCGGGTCGGAGACTGTCGTGAGCTTGAGGCGGCCGAGGATTATCGTCGCGGCCGACGACGCGGTGAGCACGACCGGCTACGGCGCGATGTGGTGGACGTTCGACCGCATGGGCGTGGACTTCACGCCGATGACGATTGACTCCATCAAGAACGCGAAGCTCGACAACTACAACGTCATCATCCTGCCGGACGGCTCGGCCGGTGGATACTTCTCTCGCTTCGGCAAGGGGGGCGTCGAAGCCCTGCGCGGCTGGGTCGAGCGCGGCGGCACGCTCGTCCTCGTCAAAGGCGCGGCCGTCTTCGGCGCTCTGAAGGACGTGAACTTCACCTCAGCGCGCCTCGTCGGCAGCGACGAGGACGACCAGAAGGGTGAAGCAGGCGGCAGCGAGGTGAAGCCTACACCGACGCCGACGCCCGCGGACGCGGCCGGCGCGAACACAGACACGCCGCGCGGCCGAAGGCAGACGCAGGCGGCGACCTCGACGCCCGAGCAGGCCGAGGTCTCGTCCGCGCAGACTGAGAAGATGGAGGGCGCGCCGCCCGACCTGCCGCCCATCGCGTCGCCCTCGGCGCGGCCCGGTCGCGTGCCCGAGGCCGGGCCCGGCGCTATCATGCGCGCCCCGCTCGCCCGCCGCGCGCCCCGCACCTACGGCTACGAGCAGGGGCCACAGCCCGGGCTGGTTGACGCGGCCGC
>CAXTSK010000461.1:0-4636 GCA_964246655.1 uncultured Pyrinomonadaceae bacterium | reverse complement strand
TTCCACCCGCCCCGGACTGCGGAGGCGCTGTCGCGCTCGGTCTCGCTCGTCGTCGAGCTGCTCTCGCTCTTCGACGAGCGCGCGGCGCTGGTCTCCGTGGCGCGCATGCTCGACGCCGAGTGCGGGCGCGCCCGCCGCGCCGAGTCGGCCGCCGCTGAAGCGGTTGGCGGCCTCGAAGGAGAAGAACCATGTACGACACAGGCGGTTCCTACAGCGTTTGCCGCCCCACGACTCAGGACTTCCACATCGCGCAGCGCATGAGCTGGCTCAGGCAGGAGATCGACCCTGCGGTGCAGCGCCGCCGTCTGGCCTGGGAGAAGGAGGAAGACCGCGCGCTCTCCATGCAGCGGCCGCTCACGACCGAGCAGGCGTACCGATGGTTCGGCACGTTTCTCGGCCTGCTGCCTCCCTTCGCCCTCTTCGAGCGCTTCTTCCTTTTTAGGGATAGCCCCAAGTTCTGGATGGTCGCGCTCTGCGTCGGGATGAACGTCGTCTGCTGTCTGGTGGGGCGCTGGTTCGGCGGCTACCTCGGGCGCTGGGCGGGCAACCCGCGTACGCGTTCGCGTGTCGGGTTCGCCTTCGTCGTCTTCGTCATGGCCGTCGCCTGGAGCGTGGTGACGGGCGGCCTGGGCGGCCTGCTCTTCTTCGGCTTCGGCGCGCTGTTCGGCGTCTTTTTCGCGGCGCCCGTCGCGCTCGCGGCCTTCCCCGCCTTCGCGATTCTTCACCGCCTCATCTCCCGCGGTGGTATGATTGAGGCGCGCCACACCTGGCCGCTCGCGTTCGGCATCCCTTTGACGATAGCCGCGTTTATTATGAGCCCCTGGCTCAAGTAGTGAGCAGTGAGCAGTAAGCGGTGAGCAGTTAAGACAACGCCGCGCACGTTGGACTTTAACGGGTCACTGCTCACCGCTTACTGCTCACTGCTCACTTTCTTATGCTTCTCGCGCTGCTGCTGCTCTCGCTCTTCACGCTCGTCCTGCTCGGCTTCTACGTCTTCGTGGCCGCGCCGCGCAGCCGCGGGCACCAGACGTTCGCGGCCTTCATCGCGTGCCTCGCGCTGTGGACGGTCAACGACATCTTGATGTGGGGGTTCGGCGGTGGGCGCTCGCTCGCGGCGTGGTGGGCGGGGACGAGCTTCGCGCTCTCGCTCCTGCTTCAGCTCGCCTTCGTCGTCTTCGCGTGGGTCTTCCCCGAGAACTCCGAGGTGCCCGTCAGGCGCGCGGCCGTGATGTTCGCGCCGGGGCTCGTGCTCGTGCCGGCGGCGCTCGCGGGGATGATGTGGAGCGGCATCGAGTTCGACGGCGCCGACTTCAGGATTCGTCTGACGCCGCTCGCGTACGCCTTCGGCCTCTACATCTACGGGCTCTTCGCGTACGGGTTCGCGCTGCTCTTCCAAAAATGGCGGCGCTACCGCGGGAGTTTGTGGGGCAAGCAGCTTGGCGCGATCCTCTTCGCGCTCGTCATCACGGCGACGCTGAAGACGGCGGCGAACATCGTGCTGCCGCTGCTCGGGGTCTACACGCTTTTGCCCGTCGGCTCGGTCTTCGTCCTCGTCGGCGCGGTCATCTACGCGTACGCCATCACGAACTTCAAGCTCTTCTCCATCCAGTCGGCGCTCGACCAGTTCCGCCTCTTCCCCATCGCCTACAAGGTCGCCTTCTCCATCGCGGCCGTCGCCGTCCTGAGCTTCGCGCTCTTCCAGATTCCCATCGTCTGGTGGAGTTTCGCCGACCACTCGGTCGGGGCTTGGAAGCGCTACCTCGTCTTCAGCGTCATCACGGCGCTCGTGCCGAACCTGCTGCTCGTCGCGCTCGTCATTCGCACCATCTCCAGACCTGTGCGGCGACTGACCGAGGCGGCCGTGGACGTGGCCGGCGGCGCCTACGGCACGCAGGTCGAACTGAAGAGTAATGACGAGGTCGGACTCCTCGCCGCCTCCTTCAACGAGATGAGCCGTAAGATGGCCGAGGACATCGAACGCCTCCGCGCCCTCAACGAACACCTCGTCCGCGCCGAGAAGCTCGCGGCCGCGGGCGCGCTCGCCGCGGGCGTCGCGCACGAGGTCAACAACCCGCTCGCCTCCATCTCCTCGCTCATACAGATTATCCAGTCGCGTCCGCTCACCCCCGACAGGGAGGCCGAGACGCGCGAGATGCTGCGCCTCATCTCCACGCAGATCGAGCGCATCTCTCAAGTCCTGCGCGACATGCTCGACTTCGCGCGCCAGCGCCCCCCGGCGCGCGCGCCGCTCGACCTCGCACGCGTCGTCGAATCCTCCTTACGCCTCGCGGCCTTCGACAAGGGCTTCAAGCGACTGAGAGTCACGACCGACTTCGACGAACGAGTCCCCAGAGTCTCGGCCGACCCCGACCAATTGCAGCAGGTCTTCCTCAACCTCCTGCTCAACGCGCGCGACGCGATGCCCGACGGCGGCGACCTGCGCGTCCGTCTGGGCTTCGACGAGACCGCGAACGAAGTCTTCGTCGAAGTCGCCGACAACGGACACGGCATCCCCGCGGAGATTCTGCCGCACGTCTTCGACCCCTTCTTCACGACGAAGCGCGCGGGCGCGGGGCTCGGGCTCGCCGTCTGCTACGGCATCGTCACCGCGCACGGCGGCCGCGTCGCGGTCGAGTCGGGCGACGGACTTCGGGGCACGACCGCCCGCGTCGCGCTCCCCGCAGACGAGTCGGCGGCGGCCGAACATGCGCCGCGCGCGCACGGTGTGCAGACGTCCACGGCGGGGGGGGTTTAGGTTTGAAATTTGAGATTCGAGATTTCAAATAGGGAGATGATGTTCAGCCGACGCATCGACGAGGAGTTGGAGCTGCGCCCCGTGGACGAGCGGTTGGCGGAGGAGTTGACGGCGCTCGTCCGTCGCGACCTCGCGCACCTGCGGCCGTGGATGCCGTGGGCGACCGAGCGCTACTCGGTCGAGGACGCGCGCGAGTTCATCCGCCGCCAGATACGACAGTACGCCGAAGACCAGGGCTTCGCCACGCTCATCTTCTTCCGCGGCCGCGTCGCCGGCAGCATCGGCTACAACAACATCGACTGGCCGAACCGCAAGACCGACATCGGCTACTGGCTCGGCGCCGACTTCCAGGGGCGCGGCCTGATGACGCGCTCGTGCCGCGCGCTCGTCGAGCACGCCTTCCGCGAGTTGCGCCTGAACCGCGTCGAAATCTACTGCGCCGTCGAGAACGTCCGCAGCCGCCGCATCCCCGAGCGCCTCGGCTTCACGCAGGAAGGCACGCACCGCCAGGCCGAGTGGGTGCACGACCACTTCAAAGACCTCGTCTCCTACTCGATGCTCGCGCGCGAGTGGAGATAGGAAGTCAGAACGATGAACGATGAACGATGAACTAAAAGACAACCCGCCTTCAGTTCAGCGTTCAGCGTTCATAGTTCATAGTTCCGATCATGAGCACTCAACCTCTTATCCTCGTCGCGGAAGACGAAGACCTGATGCGCGCCATCGTGACGAGCCTGCTCGAAGAGTCAGGCTACCGCGTGGCGGCCGTGGCGAGCGCGGAGGAGGCGCTCGAAGCCTTCGCCGCGGAGGACGTGGCCGTCGCGCTCACGGACATCCGCATGTCGGGCATGGACGGGTTGGCGCTCCTCGACAAGATTAAGGACATCGACCCCGAGGCGCTCGTCGTCGTCATGACGGCCTTCTCCTCCGTCGATTCGGCCGTGGCCGCGCTGCGCAAGGGCGCGTACGACTACATCACCAAGCCCTTCGTCAACGAAGACCTCCTGCAATCCGTCAAGAACGCCCTGCGCCAGCGCGAGCTGTTCCGCGAGAACCGCGCGCTGCGGCGCGAGTTGGACCGGCGCTACAGCTTCTCCGAGATCATCGGCACGTCCGAGGCTTTGCAGCGGGTCTTCCGCCTCGTCGAGAAGGTCGCGGCCACGAACACGAACATCCTCGTCTACGGCGAGTCGGGCACGGGCAAGGAGCTGGTGGCCCGCGCCATCCACCACAACAGCCCCCGCGCCGACCGCCCCTTCGTCGCCATCAACTGCGGCGCGCTGCCCGAGACCCTCCTCGAATCCGAACTCTTCGGCCACACCAAAGGCGCCTTCACCGGCGCGACCGGGTCGCGAGCGGGGCTCTTCCGCTCGGCCGAGGGCGGCACCGTTTTTTTAGACGAGATAGGTGAGATAAGTCAGGCGTTACAGGTGAGGCTGCTGCGCGCCGTGCAGGAGCATGAGGTGACGCCGCTCGGGTCTTCTACGCCCGCGCGCTTCGACGCGCGCATCATCTGCGCCACCAACCGCGACCTCGAACGCGAGGTGACGGAAGGCCGCTTCCGCGAAGACCTCTTCTACCGCCTCAACGTCATCGAGGTGCACCTGCCCCCTTTGCGCGAGCGGCGCGAAGACATCCCCCTGCTCGCGCGCCACTTCGTCAAGCGCACCGCGCGCGAGCAGGGCCAGGACGAGAAGCCCATCGAGCCCGCGGCCATGACGGCGTTCATCAACTACAACTGGCCCGGCAACGTCCGCGAACTCCAGAACGCCATCGAGCGCGCCTTCACCTTGAGCGGCGAACGGCTCGACCTCGACAGCCTCCCGCCCCGCGTCCGCGACGCCGCGGGTGCACACCCCGCCGTCCTCGACCCCGACGGCC
>CAXTSK010000460.1:0-4636 GCA_964246655.1 uncultured Pyrinomonadaceae bacterium | reverse complement strand
CGGGCTCAGTCCCCCCGGGGTTTGGGGGTGGGTCTTTGCCATCCGACCCGCTCGGTAAACAAAGGCCCACCCGCTACCGCGGGCGGTACTGACCGCTATTCTAGCGCTGGATGCGCGCGGAGCCGCCTTTGGCGAAGGCGCGCACCTGTTCGACGGTCGCCATCGTGGTGTCGCCGGGGAAGGTCGTCAGCAGCGCGCCGTGCGCCCAGCCGAGCTTGAGCGACTCCTCGGGCGACTCGCCCGTCAGCAGGCCGTAGAAGAAGCCGGAGGCGAAGCCGTCGCCGCCGCCGACGCGGTCGATAACGTCAAGCTCGGCCGTCGGCGACACGTACGTCTCGCCGTCTACCCACGCGACCGCGCCCCAACTGTGGCGGTTGGTCGTGTGCACCTCGCGCAGAGTGGTCGCGACGACCTTGACCTGCGGGTGCATCTTCACCACCTTGTCGATCATGCCGAAGAAGGCCGTCGGGTCGAGCTTCGAACTCTTCGTCACGTCCTGCCCGGGGATGCCCAACCCTTTCTGCAAGTCCTCCTCGTTGCCGACGAGCACGTCAACGTTCTCGACGATGCGCGCGACCGTCTCGACCGCGCGACCCTCGCCGCCCGAAATCTTCCAGAGCTTCTCGCGGAAGTTCAAATCGAAAGACGTGACGGCTCCCGCCGCCTTCGCCGCCTTCATGCCATCGACGATGACCTCGGCCGTCGTCTCCGACAGGGCGGCGAAGATGCCGCCCGAGTGGAACCAGCGCACGCCGCCCGCGAAGATTTCGTCCCAGTTGAAGTCGCCGGGCTTCAGCAGCGCGGCGGCCTCGTTCGAGCGGTTGTAGAAGACGACCGGCGCGCGTACGCCGTGACCGCGGTCGCTGTAGACGGCGGCGATGTTGGGGCCGCGCACGCCGTCGTGCTCGAACCACTTGTAGAAGGGCTTCACCCCCATCGCGCGGACGCGCTCGGCGACGAGCTCGCCGATGGGGTAGCCGACCATGGCCGAGGCAACGCCGGTGTTGAGGCGGAAGCAGTCGGCGAGGTTGGCGGCGCAGTTGAACTCGCCGCCCGAGACGTGTATCTCGCAGGAGCTGGCCTTGCGGAAAGGTATGACGCCGGGGTCGATGCGGTGGACGAGCGCGCCCAGAGAGACGAAGTCGAGCGCACCTTCCTGCTTGATGTTCAGACCGTTACTCATCTTTTCGATTCTCCGTGGATGGCAAAATAACTTAAAGCACGTCGGGAAGGTGCGACCGTTTAAACGCCGCCGAAGGCCGAGAAGCCGCCGTCAACGGGCACGACCACGCCAGTGACGAAAGCCGACGCGGGCGAGAGCAGCCAGAGCAGAGTGCCCAACAAGTCCTCCGGCTCGCCGAAGCGACCCATCGGCGTGTGCGAGATGATGGACTGGCCGCGCTGCGTGAGCGAGCCCGTCTCCTTGTCGGTTAAAAGAAACCGGTTCTGCTCGGTCAGGAAGAAGCCGGGCGCGATGGCGTTGACGCGGATGCGCGGGCTGTACTCGGTGGCGAGGTGGACGGCGAGCCACTGCGTGAAGCTGTTGACGCCCGCCTTCGCCGCCGAGTAGCCGAGCACGCGCGTCAGCGGACGCACCGCCGACATCGAAGAGACGTTGAGGATGACGCCCTCGCCCTGCTCCGACATCTGCCGCCCGAAGACCTGGCTCGGAATGATCGTGCCGAGCATGTTCAAATCGAAGACGAACCGCAAAGCGTCTTCCGGCAGGTCGAAGAATTTCTGCGTGGGGTTCGTCGTCGCGCCCGGGTGGTTGCCGCCCGCGCCGTTGAGCAGAGCGTCAACGCGCCCGAACTCCTTCAAGACCTCCGCCGCAGCCTCGCGCAAGCTTCCCGCGTCGAGCACGTCGCCCGTGAAGACGATGGCGCGGCCCGGCCCTTCCAACGCCGCGACCTGCGGCTCGGCCTTCTCGCGGTTGCGGGCGACGAGCGCGACGTTCGCGCCGCAGCCCACAATCGCGCGCACCATCGCCTGCCCGAGCACGCCCGTCCCGCCCGTCACGACCACCGTGCGGCCGGTGAAGTCGTACATCTTGCACAGCTCAATTAAGTTCATCCCTGCCCCCATCCCTTAAACTTAATCCGCGCCGATGCCGGCGGCCGCCTCAGCGCCGATGAAGAGCGGCTTGATGTGGCGGTTGTAGAGGTTCTCGGTCACGTTGCGGCCGACGACCTCTTCGTTCTCCTTGAGGAGGCCGAGGTAGCGTTCGCCCATCTTGGCCGCGACCTTGTAGCCGACGTGGAGGAGCTGGCGCAAGGAAGGGTTGTAGAGCGGGTTCGTCTGATCGTGCCGCAGCGCGCCGACGTACTGCTCGGAAGTCCAGCCTTCGACCTCTTCGGCCGTGGGCAGCTTCGAGCGGTCGATGTCGATGACCGTCGCGTAGGGCGCGCAGAGCGCGTCGATGTCGGCGAGCGCCTTCTCGTAAATCTCCTTGGCGAGCTTCAAGCCTTCGCCGCCCGCTTCCGCCAACCCGATGATCTCTTCGAGCCACGTCGTGCCCGCGGTCTTGACGTGAATCCCCGCGCCCGTGCGCTGGAGCGCCCGGCGGATGGGCTCGTAGATGGAGAACTTGTCGCTGCCCGAGTGGACGCTGAGCTTGAGGTTCGAGGGCAGGTCGTAGTTCTTGACGGCGTGACTGATGACGGCGATGTCCTCGTTGAACTCCTTCTCGAACTGCTCCACGTCGCCGACGTAATCGACGCCCTTGTTGAAGCGCCCCGTGAACTTCGGCGCGACCGTCTGCGCCGGAATCTTCTCGTCGGCGATGGCGGCGAGGATGACGAGAAGCTCGGGCGGCGTCTGCGGCGTGTCGGTCTCGTCCATCGAGACCTCGGCGATGAAGTTGCCCTCGCCCTTCACGGACAAGACGTGGCGGTAGATGGCTCCGGCGTCCTGCACGGCCTTGAGGAACTTGCGCGCGATGCGCTCGATCTCCGCTGGCGTCGTCTCGAACGGCTCCGCGATGCCGGGAATCTGGATGCGGCCGACGAGTTCCGGGTGGCGCTCGACGAAAGCTCGCACGTCTTCGTCCGACGCGGGCTCGCCGATGGAGTCGGCCACGTCGAGCGTGTAGAAGTCGCTCGTCTCGATGAACTCGTCCACGATGTCGAGGCGGATGTGGTCGGCGTCAACGTGGAAAGACTTATTCCAGCCCAGCTCCTTGACGGCCGCTTCGGCGGCGGCGAGCACGCTGGGCGGCTTCGAGCCGACGATGCCGTGCTCGCGGTACGACTTGTTCCAGACGGGCGTCACGTCAACGCCCTGCTCCGCGGCCTGCACGCACGCGCGCAGTTGCGCCTTCGCCTGGTGCGCGAAACGGTCGCCGACACCGACGGTGTACTTCTCAAGCTTCAAACTCATGACGTTCTCCTTAACGTAAAAGGGACTTAACTCGTAGGCTCACAATTTGACTAAGTCAGCGATCTTGATCGGCTTCTGCTGCTCGACGCTCTTGCGCGCGGCGATGCCGGTCAGGCAGGACATCGCGCCCGCGCGCGAGTCGGGCAGGCGCATGTAGTCGGGCGCCTGCGCGTTGCGGAAGATGAGGTCGCGGAGGCGGTCGTCGCCGCCGCCGTGGCCGCCCTTGATTTGCGGTATCTCGACCTTCGTCCGCTGGCCGGCGGCGCCGGTGTTGCCGCTCTTGATGACGTACATCTCCGTCTCGTCGGCGACGGGCCACGGCTGGCGCTCGTAGTCGCGCACTTCGAGCCGTCCCAACTCGCAGTTGAAGGCCAGACGATAACCCTCAATCGGCATGGAGGCGTTGAGCGAGTAACTCATGTGGACGCCGTTCGAATACTTGATAGTGGCGGCCATCGAGTCGTAGATGTCCACGTCCTCGCGGTAGACGCAGCCGTCGCGGTAGTAGCCGTCCACGTCCTCGGCCGTCGCGTAGAGCTTCATCCGCTTCGCGTCCTTCGTCATGTCGTAATAGAAGCGGCACTGCGACTTGTGCGGGCACGGGCGGCAGTTCGTGTGGCGGAACGGCCCCTTGCTTCCGTAGACCTCAAGGCTCCCCTGCGCCGTGACCTCGACGGGGTCGGCGCCGAGCCACCAGTTGATGAGGTCGAAGTGGTGCGTCGCCTTGTGCACCCAGAGGCTTCCGCCACCGCGCTTCAGGCGGTGCCAGCGGCGGAAGTAGTCCGCGCCGTGGCTCGTGTCCAGATACCAGCTGAAGTCCACCGAGATGACGCGGCCCAACTCGCCCGACATCAGGATCTCTTTAATCTTCTGGTGCTTCGGCGCGTAGCGGTAGTTGAAGGTGACGACGATCTTCTTCTTCGCCTTCTTCTCGGCGTCGAGGATGTCCTGGCACTTCTCCTCGTCGGTCGTCATCGGCTTCTCGGTCATCACGTCCACGCCGCGCTCAAGCCCCCGGACGATGTAGTCGCGGTGGAAGAAGTCAACGGTCGTCACCATCAACAAATCGGGCTTCGACTTGTCCATCATCTCGTCGAAGTTCGAGCATGTGGGGACGCGACCTCGTGCAGAAATATTCCGACGTGCTTGAGTTCGTCGGCCTCTGCGACATCAACCCCAAGCGCGCGCTTGGCGCGCGCGGAGTGTTCGGCGGTGTCTGCGCCACCAACAAGCCCTAAGTCGAGAATAATGTGCAGTG
>CAXTSK010000459.1:0-4664 GCA_964246655.1 uncultured Pyrinomonadaceae bacterium | reverse complement strand
TGCAGACATTGCTCAAGCGCGAGCATGTCTCGGTTATTTTGGGCGAAATTTAGGGTTGTGGAGCTTATCGAGGACAACTTGCTCGTGTGTGCCCCGTGTGAGTTGAGCCTCTGCGTTGAATCAAGACTGCCGGCTCAGGCGGGGATGGCCCACCAACGGACTTTGTAGTTCCGCGCCTGCGAGGGGATCATCATGTCGTCCTTAACGTTAAAGATCGATCTTACTTCCCGGGTCGGGACAATTATCCCGGAAGGATCTTTCGCGTCGGACAGGTCGGTCTCTTTCTGCGGGGCGGGCTCGTCGGTACGGGGTAACGTGAATTCACCTGCCTCTACCAGTCTGACGCTCGTTTCGGCCTTCTCCTGCCTGCGATCCTTGAGGCTGATTCGAAGCGCCTTCTGTCTGTAATTCACTTGGGCCATCAGGAAGGGCGCTTCGGGGGAGAAGGCAAAGGTGTGGCCGAAGGCCGCGGTGGCTCTGGCGTCATCGAACTTGACCCCCGAGGCGGTGGGCAAATCCACCGCCTCCTCCTCCGCGAGGACCACCGCGACCGTAGCCGAGTCAAGCCCGTGCGGGATCAAATCCGACGACACCACGTCCTGCGGCATGACGTTCTCGAAGACGAAGACGCCGGTCGCGACGACGGTCTTACCGCCGCCCTCGGCGCTGATGACCAGTTCGTTGTCGGCGTCGCCCTTCCCGATGGTGACGTTGGCGCCGGGCGTGAGGACAAACTTCCCGCGCTCGTTCGGCGAGAGCCCGTTGATGTAGAGGTCGTGCGCGTGATCCTCGCGCGCGTACCTCTGCGAGACGCCGACCTGCTTCCTCCCCGCGACGCTGCTCAACAGCGTGAGGTCGTCGCCCGGCGCCACGTCGGCGCTGATCTTGATGGTTCGGTCCGCGGGTTGGGCGTCAACCTTGATGATGCCGCCGCCGCGGATGAGGTTTTCGAACACGTCCGGGTCGAGGTGCCTGCGCTCCACGACGCCTTCGGACAGGTCGTGCGCGTGGTCTTCGGGCGCGTAGCTGCTCGAAGCGCCGACCGCCTGTTTCTTGCCGACGCTGGTGACCGACGCCGCGGGCGTCGTGTTGAGCGTGATGGTTTTCGCGGCGACGTTCGGCACGACGCTGACGGTCTTACTCGACACGAGGAGGTGGCTAAACACGTCCTCGTTGAGGTGTGAAAGCTTGACGGCGTTCGCGCCGAGGATGAGCCCAATCTTTTTGGCGTTAACGTCCGGCGTGATGCCTATCGTGTTGTCACTCGACAGGAGAAGGTGGTTGAACACGTCCACGTTGAGGTGCTTGACCTCGACGGCGTCGTTGGCGAGGCTGAGTTCAATCTTTTTAGCGTTAACGTCCGGCGTGATGCTTATCTTCGCGTCACTCGATTTCAGGTTGATGTTGGCGACGAAGGCCCTGGTGCGACCGTTGCCCACGCCGTTGACGCTTTGCAGCGCGCGCACCTGCTCGGCCGAGGTGCAGTGGGGGTTGTTGTAGTCCGCGATGTGGTCGCACAGAAGCTTGTGCAGCATCGAGTTGTTGAAGACGACCGAGCGGTACTTGACCGTCTCGGCCTCGTCAATCTCCCCCTTCCCGGGGTTGAGGACGGCAAGAAAGACCAGAGGGTCGTCGCAGCCGGGGCAGGTCTTCAGATTCTCCTGATAATACTTTTCCGTCAGTTCGCGGCAGATCTTCTCCACGTCGGGGGCAGTTTCGCAGTCCTTCGCCGCGACCTTAGAAGGTGGCGGCGTGGCCGGGGCGCCCGCGCCGGGCGCGGTCGTCGTCGCCACAATCTCGAAGGTCTCCTGGATGCGGTTGTAGCAGCAGACCTCTTCGCAGCTCGAACCGTTGGCGGCCAGCATGACGGGCTGCTTCGAGCACTCGGCGTACTTGATGAAGAGATAGTTGACGGCCCCCGGGTCGAAGTCTCCTTTGATCTCGACCGTGCTGCTGCGGCTCACGATGACGAGGTTGCCGCAGCAGTCGAGCGCGGCGCCTTCGGCCACCTCGACCGTCGGGCGTTCCGTATTGAAGCCCTTCGGCAGCGTGACCTGCAAGCCGCAGAGGACGCCCGCGCCGTGCACGAGGCGGTTGACGTAGCGTTGCTTGCCGATGAGGTAGCGCTGCTCCGCCTCGAAGTCTGAGACGGTCATCGGCTTGCCGTAGAAGTAGCGGTTTCGCTCGAAGGTCTGGAGCGAGCAGAGGGTCTCTTCGACTTTCGTTTCTTGTGCCATCGCAACGCGTCCTTCCTACCGGTCTGTCGTCGGCGCCTCGGGCATGAAGTCGATTACGCCGTGGTCTCTGCCGACCTTGTAGGCCCACCAGCGGACGCGGAAGGTGTCGGGGAGCACCTCGGCCCGCGGGGTGGCCTGCGCCCAAATCTCGAAGGTGGTGCCGCTCTTCAGACCCCTCGGGAAGAAGGGCGAGAAGATGGGCTGCTGCGAGACCACCGCCCCCAGGAGGATCGACTGGAAGCGGCGGAAGCCGCCGCCCTCAAACATGGCGTCTTCGAAGTGGTCGATCTCGCCCACGAAGGTGCCCTCGCCATCGACCTCTGATTCGAGGCCGACGACGACTCCGACAATGCCCGCCCCCAGACCCGGGTCAATCGCCTGGCTCCTGATGTGGGACTGCTTGCCCGCCCGCCTCATGTTGAAGGCGATGACGCCGGTCGCGACGCTGTCGCTCCACACGTCAGGCATGGCGTGCGTGTGGTCGCCGCGCGCGACGGTGTTCGACGAGCCGGGGCTTGAAACCCGGCCGACGGGTTGCGCCGTTGCGCTCTCGAAGTTGACGTGCACCTCGTCCGGGTTGACGACGAGGCCGGGGCCTGCGACGACCGAGAGGCCGCTTGCATTGTTGACGAGTCCGTCGCCCGCCGCGACCGTGCCGCCGCCCTTCGAGTCCACGTACTCCTTCGTGGCGAGGTGGCGCGGGTCAGTCGGCTTCTGCCCCAGCACGGGATGGAGGAAGTCTATCGAATCGCCGCCCACCGTCCCGTCGATGCGCAGGAACATTACGCCGTTCCCTTCGGCCAAATCATCGCCCCGGAGGACCTTGAACGTGCCGTCAGACTCCTGCTTAACCCCGATCCATGCAAGCCCGCCGTCCGGGGCTACCGGCAAGTCGTGCGTGTGGTCAGTCTGGGCGGCCTGCCGCGAGGAGCCGGCGTCGGCGACTATGCCGACGGGCAGCGGTGAGGCGTCGCCGAAGTTGACCGAGACGGCGTCGGCGGTGACGACGACTCCCTCGCCCTGACCCACGGCCAGGTCTGTGCCTTTATTGAAGAGGCCGTCGCCCGCGCCGACCGAGGCGGGCGGGGCGAGGAACTGCACCCACTTGCCGTCGGCGTAGAGGTACGCGAGGTTCTCGTCGGCCACGAAGGCGGCCATGCCCTCGTTCGGCGCGGTGAACTCCCAACGTTTGCCCGCCCAGGTGGCGATGCTGCTCTGACGCCCGTCCCACGCCGTGGCGCCCGCGGGCTTGTCGAAGAGCAGGTAGCGGTCTCCCTTCGACGGCGACTCGGGCGGCTTCGTCTCGTCCTTGTCGAGCACAGTACTCTGCCACGTCAGCCCGCCCACGAGGCTGTCAACGTACTGCTTCGTCGTCAGGTGGCGCGGCGCGACCGGGTCTTGCCCGAGCACGGGATTCAGGAAGTCTATGGCGTCGCCGTTGATGCGCCCGTTGACGCGCAGGCGCACGCGACCATCCGGCAACCTGTCGTCGCCCTCGACGATGCTCTCTTCCTCTTTTTCGTCTTCGCCCTTGCTTGCGGCGACGAACTCAAGGCCGCCCGACAGTGCGAGCGGCAGTGCGTGCGTGTGGTCGCCGCGCGCGAGCGCGGTTGACGCGCCCACGAAAGGCACGGGGCCGACCGGCGTCGGGTTGGCCCCGTGGTAGGCGACATCGACGCCGTCCTCGCTGACGAGCAGACCGCTTCCCTGCCCGACCGAAATCCTCGCGCCGTCGGCGTAGAGCCCCGCGCCCGCTGCGACCGTGGGCATCGCCATGAAGGCCGTCCACTTGCCGTCCACGAAGAGGTAGGCCGTGTTCTCGTCCTCGACAAAGACGGCCATGCCTTCGTTCGGCGCGACGAAAGTCCAGACCCTTCCGTCCCACGTCGCGATGCTGTTCTCGTGTCCCGTCCATGCGTCCCTCGGGAGCGGGAGGGGGCGAGGCTCGGGGTCGGGCTCTGGTATTGGTTCCGGCTCCGGGAGCGGGCGCAGGCTCTCCGCCTCCGCTTTCTCTTTCTCTTCAAGCTCCGCCTTCTCTTTATCCGAAGGCCGCTCACCCCCCATGTCGGTGGGTAATTTACCGCCCGTCCTCAAGACCAGATACCGCGCGCCCGCCTCTATTTTCTCGGGGGGCTTCGTGAGGTCTTTGTCGAGCACGGAGTTCTGCCAGTCGAGCCCGGCGGCGACGCCGTCCACGTACTGCTTGGTCGTGAGATGGCGCGGCTCGGTCGGCGCCTGACCCCAGACGGGGTGTTGGAAGTCTATGTTGGTGCCGCCGACGAGGCCGTTGATGTGCAGGCCGCCGCGAAGGTCGGGCTTTTCACCTTCGGGAATCTCCGGCCCGGGTTCCGGCCCTGTCAGCCGGCCGAAGGCGAGCCCGCCGTTGCGCGTGAGCGGCAGCTCGTGCGTGTGGTCGCCGCGCGAAGC
>CAXTSK010000458.1:270-4666 GCA_964246655.1 uncultured Pyrinomonadaceae bacterium | reverse complement strand
GCACGGCCCGCCGCTGCGGCGTCAGCGCCCCCCGCGGGGCGCCGCCACCCTCATCTCCCTTACCCGCCATAATTTTTCCCGCCGTTGAAAGTGGAATTAGAATAATTCTAAATCGATTGGTTGTCAAGTGCGGCCCGAGGCGGCGCGCGCGACCATCTCCTCCAGCTCTTCCGCCCGGAACGGCTTGAGCAGGTAGCCGAAGGCGCCCGCGTTGAGGAACTCCCGCTCGTCGTACCTGTAGCCGCCGCTAATGACGATGACGGGCAGCGCGGGGTGCAACTCGTGCGCGCGGAGCATGAACTCGTCGCCGTCCATCTCGGGTAGCTTGATGTCGGTGACGACCACGTCGAAGGCGGCCTCGGCCAGCAGTTCAAGCCCCTCCTCGGCCGTCCTCACGGCGCGGCACCCGTGGGATGCTTTGAGGATGTCGCACACCACCTCGCGGATGGTGGGCTCGTCCTCGACGACAAGGATCGTGGCCATGTTGGAGCCTCCCATCTCCCTTCGGCGTCGTGGGCGTGAGGCCAAAGGAGTCAAGCTGCGGCGAGGGGGATGAGTGAGGGCGCGGACATCCTACCACCATCCCCAAACAGGTCAAGGTGGCGGGTGTTAAATTTTCGGGTGGCGCTCGACGAACTCGATGAGGGCGTGGACGTAGTCGGGGAAGCGCGGGCAGTGGACGCCGCGGGGCGCGAGCAGCGCGGTGGCGCGGGCGGTGTCGTAGGTCTGTTTGAGGAAAAAGTAGGGAACGCCGACGCGGGGCAGCCCCGTCACCTTCTCGTTCAGGGGGAGGTTGAGCGTCGTGCGGACGACGGGCGCGGGGAGCGTGACGAGCGACTCGCGCCCCGACAGGTTGCGCGAGATGATGTCGAAGAGCGCTTCGGTCGTGAGCGGCTCAGGGTCTGCGAGCTGGACGGTCTCGCCCGCGGAGGCGTCGTCGGAGGCGAGCGCGGCCATCGCCTCGACGACGAAGTCCACGGGGACGACGTTGAGGCGCACTTCGCGGTTGCCGATGTTGGCGAGCGAGAGCGCGCCCGGCCACATGCGCAGGTAGTTGATGAGATAGTAGACGCCGTCGTACTTCGCCGTCTCGCCCGTGCGCGAGTCGCCGCAGACGACCGAGGGCCGGTGAATCGTGACGGGCAGCTCGCTCTTCAACGCCTCCACTTCCAGCTCGGCGAGGTACTTCGTCTCCTCGTAGAAGTTGCGGAAGCCCGCCTCGTGTCGCAGCTCCGATTCGAGGATGAGCCCCGTGCGGCGGCCCGCGACGTAGCAGGTCGAGACGTAGTGGTAGCGCTTGAGCTGCGGGAGCGCGAGCGCGAAGCGGTTGACGTTGCGCGTGCCTTCGACGTTGACGCGCAGGCCGACCTCGCGCGCGACGGCGAGGTCGTAGACGGCCGCGAGGTGGAAGAGCACCGTCGCCTCGCGCCGCGCCTCTTCGAGGTCTGACGCCGACAGCCCCAAGTCCTCGCGCGTGATGTCGCCCTCCAACACGCGGAAGCCTTCGGCGGTCGCCCCGGTCTTCTCCAAGAGCTGCGCGATCTCTGTGCGTGCGCGCTCGGCGAAGGCGGGCTGCACGAGCAGCAGGAAGCGCGCGCCCTCGCGCGCGAGGCGCTCGACGAGCCGCCCGGCGATGAAGCCGGGGAAGCCCGTCAGGAAGATCGTCTCGTCGAGTGCCAAAGTCTCTAACCTCTCCTGAATCCCTTCAGCAGTTCTTTAATATAACCGATGGACTGCCTCAGACGCTCCTCGCGCGTGCCGGAGATCGGTCGGTAAGGGCGCCCCCGTGCGCGCAGCTCTTCGACGAAAGTCTCGTGCATCCAGCCGCGCACGTGCTCGCCGTCGCGCGTGCCGTCCTGCTCGAAGGGCGTGTCGATGTCCGTCAGGATGTACAGGTCTGGGCGCCGGTGCCGCGCGACTATCGCTTCGACCTCGGGCGAGCGCGCGCCCATGTAGCGGCGGTGCCAGACGCTCGTCGCGAAGGCGTCGGTGTCGCAGATCAGAATCTTGTTGGCGCGACGCGCGGCCTCGTCCTCCGACTCGCACTGGCGCGCGGCGATGTGTGCGAACTCTTCGGAGCGGAAATTGTAACCGCCCTCCGCGGCGAGCTTCCGCTCCGAATACTCGCGCCCGTACTCGGGCACCCAGACGGTTTCGAAGTGTCGGGCCAAGTCTTGCGAGAGCGTCGTCTTGCCTGTTGACTCGGCACCGACGACGCAGACGCGCGCGGCGTAGAAGCCGCGCACGGGCGGCTCAAGGAACTCCCAGCAGCCGAGCGGATCGGCGCGCACGCGCGTGCCCGAGACGGAGACAGCCGCGCGCTCTTTGTCCACCTGCACGTGTCGGCAGCCGAGGTGTTGCGCGAACTCGTCGCCGTAGTCCTCTGACGTGAAGACCACGTCGGGCGCGCGGCCGAGCAGGCGCACGGAGTTCTCTGCCCACACGCGCGAGTCCTGCGCGTCGTACGTGTCATCGATGTAGAGGACGCGCACGTCGGGGTGAATCTCTTGCAACCACTCGGCGCGCAGCTTACCCTCCGGCACTTCACCTTCTCTGCCGCAGCAGAGGACGAACAGCTCGTCCACCTGCGCGCGCGCCGAGTCGATGAGGTGCTTGTGACCCCTGTGCGGCGGGTAGAACTTGCCGACGATCAGCCCGCGCTCAGCCACGGACGGCGCCACCTCCCGCTTCGAGTACGGGCGACCTGCCGCTTTCTATTCCGCTTCCCCGCCCCGCCATCGTCCTGAGCCACGCCCGCAGCCCCGCGACGCACAGGCAGAGAAAGACGAAGTAGAGCACGGCCGTCAGGTGAAGACCTTTATAGAAGTAGAGATAGATGTAAACAACATCCGCGGTCATCCACAGCCACCAGTTCTCGACCGCCTTGCGGTTAAGAAGGTACTGCGCGCCGAGGCTGAGCACCGTGGTGAAGGCGTCGAGGAAGGGCGCGGAGTCGTGCACGTAGCGGAAGAAGAACGTCAGCCCGGTCGTTCCGACGACGACGAACGCGCCCACGCCCGCGAGCAGGCCGCGCGAGGCGCGCTCGACTTTAAGCGGCGTGCGGTTCTCGCCGCCGCGCAGCCACAAGTACCAGCCCTGAAACCCGAGCGCGATGTAAATGATCTGGAGCGCCGCGTCGCCGTAGAGCCGCGCGCCCGCGAAGAGGACGAGGAAGAACGCGGAGTTGGCGATGCCGACGGGGAAGTTCCAGACGTTCTCCCTGACGACGAGGTAGACGCAGAGCGCGCCCGTCACGAACCCGAGCGCCTCGGCCAGGCTAAACGGCTCCAGCCCGAACGGCGCCCACCCGCGCCACGAGGCGTAAACCAGCGCGAGGCTCGACGCGCCGCCGACCCATACGTCAAGTCGCTTCATTCAACCTTCGCCGCAGACCAACTCGACCAGCGTGCGGACGCCCGCGCCGCTCGCGCCCTTCGGCGCGTAAGCGCTGGCGGAGTCGTACCAGGCCGTGCCGGCGATGTCGAGGTGCACCCACGGCGTCTCGCCCGCGAACTTCGAGAGCAGCAGCGCGGCGGCCGTCGCGTCGGGCTTGCCGCCGTAGTTCTTGTAGTCGGCGATCATGCTCTCGATGCGCTTCTTGTAGTCGTCGGAGACGGGCATCCGCCACGCGGGCTCGCCCGCGCGTCGAGAGGCTTCGAGCACCCGGTTCGCCCACTCGTCGTCGTTCGAGAAGAGGCCCGCGCGGTGCGTGCCGAGCGCGATGATGATCGAGCCGGTGAGCGTGGCGAGGTCTACGATGCGCGTCGCGCCGAGGTGTTTGGCGTAGGCGATGCCGTCAACTAAGACGAGGCGGCCTTCGGCGTCCGTGTCCACGCACTCGACGGTCGGGCCAGCGAAGGTGCGGACGATGTCGCCGGGCTTGATGGACTTGCCCGAGGGCATGTTCTCGGCCGAAGGGACGACGGCCGCGACGCGCCGGTCAGGTTTGCGATGCGCTATCGCGCGCAGCGCCCCGAGCGCCGCGGCGCCGCCCGCCATGTCGGACTTCATCTCGTACATGTCGAGGCCGTGCTTGATGGAGATGCCGCCCGTGTCGAACGTGATGCCCTTGCCGACGAAGGCCCACAGCTCGTCCATCTCGCGCGCGCCCTCGGGCTCGTAGCGCAGGACGATGAGCGTGGGCTCCTCCTCCGCCCCCTGCCCGACGCCGAGCAGGCCGCCCATCCCTTTCGCGCGAAGCTCTTTGACGCCGAGCGACTCGACTTTGAGCCCGAACTCGCCCGCCATCTCGGCCGCGCGGCGCGCGAACTCGCGCGGCGGCAGACTCAACCCCGGCTCGTCGGCGAGCGTGCGCGCCCAGTTCACAGACTCCGCGACGACGCGCGCGCGTTCCAGCTCTTCGCTTAACCCTTCGCCCGCGCCGACTATCGTCAGA
>CAXTSK010000458.1:0-260 GCA_964246655.1 uncultured Pyrinomonadaceae bacterium | reverse complement strand
GGCGACCGCGATCGTGATGCGCGCCGGCGCGCTCTCGTCGTCGTCCTTCTTCTTATAGAAACCGTTTTCGTAGAGGCCGAGGTGCGCGCCTTCGGCGAGCGCGCGCACGTCCGTTGACGAAGGCACGACGAAGTGCAGTGTGCTCGTCCTTGCCGACTTCGCCGCGCGCACGGCCGCGCCCGCCGCGCGCCGCATCACGCCCGCGTCGAAGTCTGCCCGCGCGCCCAGTCCGACGAGCAGCACGCGGCGCACTCCGCCGC
>CAXTSK010000457.1:2019-4673 GCA_964246655.1 uncultured Pyrinomonadaceae bacterium | reverse complement strand
GAGTTGGAGTACGTGGGGCGTGCCGACGCGCAGGTCAAGGTGAGGGGCTTCCGCATCGAACTCGCCGAAATCGAGGCGGCCGTCTGCGAGCACGAAGCGGTCAGTGCGGCTGTGGCTCTGCCGGTCGGCACCGAGAGCGCGGAGAAGCGGCTGGTGTGTTACGTCAGCCGCAGGGGGGGCGTCGCCCCGGTCGGAGCGGCCGAGTTGCGGCGGCATCTTCAGGCGCGCTTGCCGGAATACATGGTTCCTGCCGCATTGATGTTTGTAGAGCGGCTGCCTTTGACCGAGCACGGCAAAGTTGACCGGCGCGCGCTGGCCGAAATGGAGTGGAGCGGCGAGGCGCAAGAGGACAGCTACGTCGGCGCGCGGGACGCGAGAGAAGAATCACTGGTCGAGGTGTGGGAGGAAGTGCTAGGACTGGAGCGAGTCGGGATAGAGGACGACTTCTTCGGCCTCGGCGGAGACTCGATACTGGCCCTTCAGGTGGTCGCCAAAGCACGCCGCCGCGGACTTGAGATCAGCTTCAAGGATATCTACGAGCGGCCGACCATTCGCATGCTCGTCGCGCCGTCCGCGGGGCCGCCCGCGGAGGACGCGGTGCCAGGCATGTCATCTCCACTCGCGGGTTTGAATGAGGCGGACCTGACCCGTCTGCCGTCCGACGTGGAAGATACTTTCCCGCTCTCAAGTCTGCAAACGGGCATGCTCTATCACTCGGAGATGTCTCCGCAGTCGGCGATATTTCATGACATCTTCAGTTTTCAGGTAGAGGTCGAGTGGGACGAGCGCTCCTGGCGGCAGGCGTTGGATCAACTGGCGCTGGCGCATCCTTCGCTGAGAACGTCGTTCGCTCTCGGAAGCTATAGCGAGGCGCTGCAACTGGTTCATCGCTCGGCGACGATTCCGTGTGACGTGACGGACCTGCGTGGCCGCCCCGCGGAAGAGCAGCGGCGTGAAGTCGGCCTCTGGACGGAGCGGGAAAAGGAGAATGCTTTCCCCTTCGAGCAAGCGCCCCTTCTACGCGTTCACGTGCACCTGCTCGACGAGCGGCGGATTGAATTCACCGTCAGCTTTCATCACGCGGTGCTCGACGGTTGGAGCGTCGCCACGCTGGTGACGCAACTCCTCTCCGTGTACACGGGGCGCAGGGAGTTGCCGGCGGCGCGGCCGACCAACGATTTTCGCGCCTTCGTCTATGCCGAAAGAGAGGCTTTGGCGGACGAGGCGTTGGGCCGGTTCTGGCTCGAACAGTTGAAGGGCATGCCTTTGACGCGCCTGACGAGTGCACGTCGAGAACCGGGGCGCGGCCCCGTCCGGCGTCACGGCGTCGCCATCTCGGAGGAGCTGGGCGAGAAATTATCGCGGCTCTCGCAGCGTTGCGCCGTGCCCCTCAAGACCGTCCTGCTCGCCGCGCACCTGAGAGTCATCTCGACGTTAAGCGGGCTGGAACACGCGACCACCGGCTACGTCACGCACAGCCGCCCGGAATCGGACGAGGTCGAGACGCTCGGCCTGTTTTTGAACACGCTGCCCTTCTCCGCGCCGGAGGCCGAAGGCTCTTGGATAGAGTTCGTGCGGCGAGTCTTTCTGAAGGAGAAAGAGGTGCTGCCCGGGCGCGGCTACCCGCTCGCCGGCATCAAGCAGCTCAACCGCAGGCAACTTCCTTTCGACGCCGGCTTCAACTACGTGCAGTTTCACGTCTACCAGGCGCTACGCGATAACGAGAAGCTCAAAGTCTTAGACTTTGAAATTTACGAGGAGACGGATTTCGCCCTCCTCGCGCAGTTCACGCGCCACCCGTTCTCGCTGGCGCTCGGGCTGACGCTCGCCTACGATTCGAACAGTTTCACGGCGGCACAGGTCACGGAGTTCGGCAACTCCTACGCAGAAGTTTTGACGGCCATGACCGACCAGCCGCAGGCGCAAGTGCGCGCCCGGGCCTCTCGCCCGAACGGCAACGGCGCTCACGCGAACGGCGAACGCTACGCGCTGCCGGCCCCCGACTTCGCGAACCCCGACGTGCCGTTCGTCCCGCCAGCCAACGAGACGCAGGAGAAGTTGGCGCTGCTCTATGAGGAAGTGCTCAACGTGCAGCCGGTCGGCATTCGCCACAGCTTCTTCGAGTTGGGCGGGAACTCCATCCTCGCCACCCGACTCGTCTCGCGCATCCGCCACCTGTTTCGCACGGACTTGCCACTCAACATTCTCTTCGAGAATCCGGACATCGAGCGGCTGTCGGCCTTCATCACCGCACCGGCGCAGCCGACGCAGTTGCCGCCCACCATCAGCCCGGCCCGGCGGAAACTCTCCACCGTCAAGGTATCTGACGGCCAGTAGCGCCGCCGGCGGAAGTGACGATTATGACGAACGCCGAACCTGGCCGGACACTTCAGGGATACCTGTTCCCTTTATCCTCCGCACAGAAGCGCCTCTGGATTCTGGCACAGATGAGGCCGCGAGATTTCGCGTATAACGTCTCGCAGGGGTTGCACATCGAAGGCCCGCTCAATCGCGCGGCGCTGGAAGAGAGCCTGCGCGAAATCATCAAGCGCCACGAAATCCTGCGGACCAGTTTTGTGGGGGTGGGCGGGGGGCCGCGGGCGGGGTTTGGGAGGGCGCGGGGGGGGGGGGGGGGGGGGGGGGGGGGGGGGGGG
>CAXTSK010000457.1:0-2009 GCA_964246655.1 uncultured Pyrinomonadaceae bacterium | reverse complement strand
TCAGACGGACGTGGAGTGGGCGCTGGACTTCGAACGGGCGGCGGAGGACGAAGGACGAAGCGGACGGGCGCGAGTCTTCGAGCAGATGCGGCGGGAGGCCGCCAGACCCTTCGACCTGACGCGGGGGCCGCTCCTGCGTGCCCTCCTGTACCGGCTCGGCGCCGACGAGCACATCCTTTTCCTGAACCTGCACCACATCGTCTGCGACGGCTGGTCGCTCAGCATTCTCGTCCGAGAGATGTCGGCCCTCTATCCTCTCTTCTGCGGCCGCGAGGACTTAACGCGCGTGGCGCTGCCGGAGTTGGAGTTTCAGTACGCGGACTACAGCGAGTGGCACCGCGAGTGGGTTCGCAGCGCCGCCGTCGCGCCGCACCTGGATTACTGGAAAGAGAGGCTCGGCGGGAGCCTGCCGCGCCTGGACTTGCCGACCGACCGGCCGCGCCCGGCGATCACCACGCACGCCGGTCAGATGATTCGCAAGGCGCTCGACGGGGCGACCGTTTCGAAGCTCCGGCGATTCTCTCAACGGTCGGGCGCGACGCCGTTCATGACGATGCTGGCCGCATTTCTGGCCCTGCTGCACAGGTATTCGGGGTCGGAAGACATCGTCGTCGGGACGCCGGTCGCCAACCGCCCTCACGGCACGTTTGAAAATACGATTGGACTGTTCGTCAACTCGCTCGCCTTGCGCACGCGGATGCGCGGCGACTGGACGTTCGCCGAACTGCTCGCGCAGGTGAGGGCGGATTGCCTCGACGCCTACACACATCAAGACCTGCCCTTCGAGATGCTCATCGAGCAGCTACAGCCGGAACGCAGCTCGGCCTTCTCGCCCATCTTCCAGCAGATGTTCGCGCTTCAGAACGCGACGTTCGGGAACATCAACTGGCCGGGCCTGCGGGTCAAGACCCTGCGCGTCCACAACGGCAGCTCCAAGTTAGACCTGACGCTCATCGCCGAAGAGACCGAGGAAGAGCTTCTGCTGACGCTGGAATACGCGACGGACCTGTTCCTCGAAGAGACGGCGACTCGCATGCTTGAGCATTACTGTCACCTTCTCTCGACAGTCGTCAGCCGGCCGCAGCAGAGAATCTGCGACATTCCTCTGCTCGACGCGCTTGAGCCGAAGCCGACTCGACAGCAGCGCCCGGATACTTACATAAAGGATGCAGGGACGGACTTGGTGACGTGGTTCGAGCAGACGGCCCACCGCCACCCCGACCGCGTCGCCCTCGCGCACGGCCCGGCGACTCTCACCTACCGCGACTTGAACGCACGCGTCAACCGCCTCGCACGCCTGCTCCGCGCCCGCGGCTTCGCCCCCGAGTCGCTCGTCGCCCTCTGCCTCGAACGCTCCACGGACATCGTCGCCTGCGTCCTCGCCATCCTCAAGGCCGGCGCCGCCTACCTCCCGCTCGACCCGGCTTACCCGCAGCAGCGCCTTGCCTTCCTGCTCTCAGACGCCTCACCCGCGCTGCTCATCGCCGACCGCCGCTCGGCCGCCATGCTGCCTGACTCGAATGTCCCGACGCTGCTGCTCGACGACCTGGAAGAGGAACTCGATACCTTCTTCGCGGAAGACCTCGGCCTGCCGGTAGAGCCCGAACAGGCGGCCTACGTTATCTACACCTCGGGCTCGACGGGTCGGCCGAAGGGCTGCGTCGTGACCCACGCCAACGTCACCGGCTTGATGCAAGGCGCGGGCTTCGACTTCGACTCCGAGGACGTGTGGACGTTGTTCCACTCCTACGCCTTCGACTTCTCCGTGTGGGAGATGTGGGGCGCGCTGCTCTACGGCGGCCGCCTCGTCGTCGTCGATTTCTGGGTGAGCCGTGACCCGTCGGCCTTCCGGACGCTGCTCGCGGAGGAGGGCGTCACGGTCTTGAACCAGACGCCCTCGGCCTTCCGCCAACTGATGCGCGAGGACGAGCAGGCGGGCAAAGGGTCGGCGCTCGCGCTGCGTTACGTCATCTTCGGCGGCGAGGCGCTCGACGTGGCCTCGCTCCGGC
>CAXTSK010000456.1:0-4680 GCA_964246655.1 uncultured Pyrinomonadaceae bacterium | reverse complement strand
GATTTGCAATGTGACCTTCGCGCCGCGCTTCGAGAACGCCTCCTGGCTGGCGAGGTAGAAGGTGTCGCCGGGCCTCGGCCGCGCGCCCGGCACGCCCGTGCGCGGCGGCGGCCCGAACGGGTAGAGCGGCTTCTCCTCCGACGCGGGAACCTTCAACGGCAGGTCGTTATAGAAGGCCGCCTCGGGGTCGATGCCCGAGGGCACGGGCTGCGCGACGGCGGGAGCGAGCCCCGCGCCGGAACCCGGGGCGAACCGCGAGGCGGCGAGGGCCGCCGCGGGCGAGAGACCGGCCGGGGTGGCGGCCGCTGCTTTGGCGGGGAGCGGCGAAGACGTGATGCGGATGTCGGCGACGGTGAGCCTCGCGAGCGAGTCGGTCTTGAGCAGCGCGCCTTTGACGACGCACCTGAGCCAGCGGCTCTTGATGTCGTTGACCTTGACCTTCTTCAGCTCGTCGTCGTTGCGCTTGACGAGAACCAACGTCAACTCGTCGTCCTTCTCGTCGGCCGTCTCCGCGCCCTTGACCGTTCCGCTCACGTCGTCGAACGGGCGCCAGTCGAGCGACTTCACCGGCGCGCCGTCCACTATCTCCTCCTTCTCGCCCGCGCAGTATTCCCACGAGACGAGGGCCTTCTGCGAGAGCAGCAGGGAGAGGGTCGGGACGCTCAGCTCAATGCTGACGGCGCTCTTGAGGTTGAAAAGCTCTTCGTGGCCGAGGTAAAGCTCGTGAGCTTGCAGGTTGTTGTCGCCGTCGGCGAACAGCTCGGTCGAAGTGCCGCCCGTCAACGCGGCGAGGTGCTCGAAGACGTAATCATGCCCCGGCACGACGCTATGGACGGAGAGAAGCTTCGCGGGCGTGGCGAGGATGGCGCGCTCGGTCTCGAAGACGATGGGGCCGCCGCCGTCTACGGCCGCGGCCGCCGCCTGCGAGCGCGCGGGGACGGTGACGGCCTCCTTCG
Organism: uncultured Pyrinomonadaceae bacterium; assembly: GCA_964246655.1. Taxonomy (GTDB): domain Bacteria; phylum Acidobacteriota; class Blastocatellia; order Pyrinomonadales; family Pyrinomonadaceae; genus QHXN01. Next base: position 3,724 of record CAXTSK010000456.1, on the reverse strand, counting down.
TCCCCTTGCTCAGGATGAAGGTAAGCGGCGCGCGCGCGGCCACGGCCGGCAGCAGCTTGACGCCGATCATCTCAAGGAAGGCGACGTAGTGCTTGAGCGGCGCGTCGTTCAGACGGCGGATGACGCCTTCGAGCAGGCGCGCGAAAATCTTCAAGAGCGCCGCGCCGCCGCCCGACTCGTCGTCGGCCTTCCATTCCGGCGTGTAGAAGGGCGCGAGCAGGCGCGCCTCCCGCAGGATGGCGTCGCTGTCGCGGCCGTCGATTTTGGGCGCCGTCACCGCCACTTCACGTCTGCTCCTTGAGGTAGAACGGGAAGACCAAGTTGAACCGCGTGTTCGTCGCGCGCACGCGGTAGTCGATGTTGATGAGGAGCTTGCCCAGCTCGCCCTGGTCGGGCTCGACGCTGACAGCCGTGACCTGCACGCGCGGCTCCCACTTGACGAGCGCGTCCTCGACGGCGCGCTGGATGCGCCCGAGGTTCGTCGCGTTCATCGTCGCGAAGACGAAGTCGTAGAGCCCGGCGCCGAAGTCGGGCTGCATCACGCGCTCGCCCTTCGAGGTCATGAGGATGATGCGGATGGCCTCGCGCACGTCGTCCTCGTACTCCGACAGGGCGATGCGCCCCGCCGCGTCCACCGCGACGGGAAACTTCCAGCCTCTCCCGAGAAAGTCCTTCATGACGTTTTCACTTCACCCGATGATGACGGTCATCTCGCCCAACGCGATGGAGTTGGGCGGGCCGCTCTCGACGATCATGTCGCCCACGCGCGCGGCCGGCATGCCGCCGATGAGCACCGTCGCGCTGCCCATCGCCACCACGCCGCCGACGTGCGGCACGGGGCCGGTGAAGAGCGGACAGGCGTGGAAGTCGGTGACGCGCCACGCGGGCATGCCCCCGATGAGAACCGTCGGGCAGCCCGGCCCGGGCGAGAGCGGAGTCCCGTGGCTGGTCGTGTCACCCATGCGTGCGGCCGGCGGCATCAGCTTCCTCCTTCAGTCCCCTAGTTAATCTTGACGAGCGAGCCCTTGAGCGTGAGCATCGCGCTCGACTGTACTTTCAGGTCGGCGTCGGCCGTAATCTCGACCTGCGCCCCCTTCATCTTCAGCCCGGAGTCGGCCGTGATCTCGATGTCCGTCGCCTTGAGACTGATCTTCGTCTGGGCCGTGATGGCGATTGAGTTGCCCGCCGAGTCAATCTCGATCTTGTTGTTGCCCGACTTGTCCACAACCGTAATCTTCTCCGACCCTCCGGAGTCGTCGAGCAGGAGTTGGTGGCCGGCCTTCGTCTTAATCTCTACCTTCTCGCTCCCGTCCTTGTCCCCGAAGATCAGCTCGTGGCCGCTCCGCGACTTGATGACGCGCTCGTCGTTCGCGCCGCCGTCGCCGTCGCGCGGCGGCGTGTCCCCGCCGGTGCACAGCCCCCCGCCGACGGAGGGGGACGGCACGTCGCCGTGCTCGAAGGCCACGAGCACCTCGTCGCCCACCTCGGGCAGGAACCAGGTGCCGCGGTCTTTACCCGCCATCATCGTCGCCACGCGCGCCCAGTTGCTCTCGTCCGTGTCGTTGAGCCAAGGGAATTTCATCTTGACGCGCCCCATCTTCTGCGGGTCGTCGTTGTTGGTGACGATGCCGACGACGACGCCGTACACCTTCCCGGCGCGCGACTCGTCCAAGTCCTCGGGCAGCAGCAGGTCGAGGATGTTCATTCGGTCGCGTTCCTCCCCACGGTGAAGGTCGTCCTGTACCCGCGCGGCCCGACGTTGTGCGTCGCAGACGTGACGTAGTAGAGGCCGCTGAAGCGCTTCCCCAGACCTTTCAGTTCGATGACCTCGCCCGCGCGGATGTCGGTGTTGCCGATGGCCGTGCCCTCGCCGGTGATGAAGTCGAGGGCCATGTCGTTGAACTTGCCCTTGGCGATCTCTATCGCCTCGCCCTTGGTGACGACCGGCTTGTTGACGACGCGGGCGGTCGCACTGAAGAAGGCTTGACTAGTGGCGGAAGCGCCGAGCTTGCCCCCGCCCATCTTGCTGTTCTCGTCGCCCGGCTGCGCGTCGCCGGAGATGGCCTCCTTCGTCTTCGGGTCCCAGCCCTGCACTACGACCGCGCCCACCTGGCTGAGCGTGTTCAGCCGCGGGAAGAAGGAGGTGAGCGTGAGCCCGAATTCGAGCGAGACAAGCTTGTCCTTGTTGTTCGTCCTCTTGCGGAAGTTGAGCTTGTCGTCGTTGATCGACACCTCGTAGCCGATGCGGCGCGCGCGCTCAAGCAGAAAGTCGATGTCCGTCATGTTGTTCTGGAGGACGTAATCGTGCGTGATCTCCGTGTCGTCAACGTTCGCGCTCAGGTTGAGGCTCGACGCCACTTTGCGGGCGATGTCGCTGTCCTTCATGCTGGTGTACGAGCGCGTGTTGCGCCCGCGGCGGAAGCGGTGCAGCAGGTCGTAGCCGTGAATCCTCAGGGTCGGCGCCGCGCCCGCCGCGAACTCCGGTTCGAGCGCGGTGATCTCGCCCTTCATCAGGCTCTTCTGGTCGTCCACGAACCCGACCTTGACCTCGACCTTGGCGCCCTCCACGAGCAGGTCGCCGTCCACGTACTTGAACTCCTGCGTCTGCGAGTTCCAGTTGTTGAAGGTGATGGTGAACGAGCCCGCGCCCTCGACGTAGTCGCTCAGGCGCACTTCGAGGATGTCGAGCGCGGCCTCGTCGGGCAGTTCGCTCCCGCCGACGAGCACCTTGAAACTCGGCGCGTCGCGCTCCTTCTGTAATGCGGGCTCGGGCATCCTTCACTCCCCTCTGCTCTACTCGATGGCCGGGACGATCAAAGCCTGCCCGGGCTCCAACACGCGCGGGTTCGAGACCTCGTTGGCCTCCGCGAGCACGCGCCACTTCGTGGGGTCGTTCCAGACGGCGGCGGCGATGCCGCTCAGCGTGTCGCCCTCGCGCAGGGTGTAGGTCTGCGCGGGGTAGGAGCTGCGCCGCGGCTCCTTCTGCTGCTCTTCCTTCGGCTGCTCGTACTCCTTGAACGAGACGCTGACCTTCGCGCGCACCGGCATGCCGTTGGAGGTGAAGAGCGTGAACTGCTGCTTCAGAGATTCCAGGACGCACTTGAAGGGGAAGCCGACGTTCGACTGCGCCTGACCCCAGCTCAGCTCGACCACGGGCGGGCGCTTGCCGTTGTTGCCGCCGTCGGTCGTGACGACGAGGAGTTGCTGGAGCTTGCCCGTGTAGAATCGCACGTCCTCCTTCGCCTCGTAGGTGTCGTAGAACAGCTCCATCGAGAGCCGCTTGCGCTCGCCGCCCGTGTACTGGAGTTCGGGCCGCCGCCGGTTGCCCTCCTGCTCCTGCCACTTGCTGCTGTCCTCGAAGGTGTACTCGGTCGGGTTGAAGAGCACCTTGAACTCTTCCCCGTTGTCGAGGTTCTTGATGGACAGTTTGTTGAGCGAGTTGTCAGCCATCACAGCACACTAGAAGCGCCCGAGCCTCTCCTTCTCCACCAACAGCCGCCTGACCAGCGTCGAGTAGACCTCGTCGGCGATGCCCGAGAGATCTGCGCGCGAGGGCGCGTGCGCCGCGGGCGTTGCGGAGGTGAGCGAGCGCACCTCCTTGCGAACGACTTCGACGATCTCCTCGCGGCTCGCCTTCGTGACGACCTGCCGCTCTTCGAGCTGTGTGCGCGCGGGCTGCGTGAAGACGTAGCCGGGCTGCGGCAACTGCAAGACCTGTTCGCGC
>CAXTSK010000455.1:0-4682 GCA_964246655.1 uncultured Pyrinomonadaceae bacterium | reverse complement strand
GGGCGCCGCAGCCGCCGCCGCCAGGTGCACGGCGATCATGCGGTAGAAGTATTCGAGCAGACCTGCGGCGGCCAACTCTTCGCGCAGGCACGCGTCCACCGCCTCGGAGAACTCGCGCCGCGCCGCGACCGCCTCCGGGTCGGGCAGGGTGAGGTCGGGCTGCCCGTGGAGCGCGGCGACGTGGGGGAGCAGGTCGGCGACGGCCTCCTCGACGACGGCGCGGACGGCGCGGCCGAGTTTCATGTACTCGGCGACGGCGTCGTCGAAGGCGGGGCGCACTTCGGCGCGGAGGGTGTAGGCGCCGAGGACGTACTTGTTGACGGCGATGGCGAGCTCCGTGTTCGCGCGGCGCGTACCCTCGGTCTCCAGTTGGAAGGCGATGTGGAGTTCCGCGTGGGCGGCCAGCGCCTCGTCGCGCCGCCTGGTCATGCCCTCGAAGATGTCGGCGCGGCGCTGGCGGCTCCGGGGTGCGGCTGTCGGGAGGCGGCGGCGGCGGTGACGGCCGCGGCGCTTGTCCTGTAGTCGAGCTCATCCCGTTACGCGGCGAGTGGGGCGGCCTGATGCTCGGCGGGCGCGCCCGCCGCTATCTCGTACTTGGCGAGGTCTGCGGCGGGGATTCCCGTGGCGCCGGAGATGTTGTCGGGGGTGATGTAGTAGGACTCCGTCGTGCCCGCGGTGAAGCTCGCGTAGGTGGCGAACTTGCGGAGGTCGTTCTTGACCATCAGCAGGTAGAGGTAGTCGTAGGCGATGCCCGCCATCTGGGAGTTGACGGAGTCGGACTGGAGGTTCTGCTCCACGGCCTCCGCGCAGGGGAGCGTCCTTTTGCGCCGCCGCCTTCTCTTCCTGGTGTTGATGAGCTCGGGTTCGAGGACGGCGGGGCAGGGGAGTTGGGTGCAGATGCCCGGCACGGGGAAGCTGTGCCTGAGCTGGTGGGGCTCGGTCGAGCCGATGAGCACCTGGCCCGAGTCGTAGTCGTTGCCGAGGTCGAGCCAGACCACCTTGCGGCCGTAAGCCTCTTGGGTGAGCGTGATGCGCTCGATGATCTCGTCGAGCGACATCTCGTAGGGCACAAGGTCGGCTACGGGGTACGGCTTGGGGCGGCGGCGCGCCGCCGGTCCTCGCCGGTGAGCCAGTCGTCGAGCGCGTCGATGCGGTCGAAGATCTCACGCTGTTTGACGTGCTCGTCGGCGAGCAGGCGGATGTTCTCGACCGTCCACGCCAGGTCGTAGGTACAGCCGCCGCAGCCGCAGCAGAAGTCCAGGAAGATGCAGCCCGACTCGTAGTTCATCACGCCGAGGGCGTCGGCGAAGATGTTGAGCGGGGTCGGCTCGCTCCTGAAGGCCTCGACGACCGTTTCGTAGTCGGTCACCGAGGTCGCCGCCGGGGTGAGAAGTTCGCCGACGCGCGGGGACGGGTGCGCGATGTCGGCGAGGCTCAGCCAGGACTCGTCGCTGAGGAGCGCGGCCGCTACCTGGCGGCTGGTGCGAAGTGAGTGCGGGTCCTCATCGCCGTGGTCGGCGGCCGGGATCATGATCGAGTGCATGCGGCAGCCGGCCTTGATCCACGTCATCGGCAGGTTGAAGAGCTTGTCGTCGATGAGGTCGAAGAACTCGAGCTCGCGCGGCGTGTGCGGCGGCTCCTCCGACTCCTGGCCGAAGGGGGTGATGAAGCGCCCGGAGTAGTCGCCCGGCCTGAGCGTGACCGACTTCTTGGAGTTGGCAAACTCCTCGGGGAAGACCTCGCGGTAGAGCCGCAGCATGGGCAGCGACTCTTTGAGGCTTGCCAGGTAGCGGACCGCGCCCGTCGTGTCCAGCGCCGTGAGGTCACGCAGGCCGTTGAGGGCTTCGGTGACCGGGTGCTTGGCGGCGGGGCCGCGCCTGCGCTTCGAAGGCCTGCGGCCGGAGGTCGTCTTCATCGACTCAGAATCCGAGCGGGATTTTCCCTTCGAGCGGCACCGCGGGCGCGGCCGCGAGGGACTTACGCATCCGGTCGACTCTCTCGAGTTCGCGCTCGCCCTCGGCGACCGTCTCGCCGATCTCCTCCTCCATCCGTTCGAGCGTGTGGAGGTCGAGGCGGCCCCGCGTGTTCATCAGGCGGAGTCTGGTGGCGAGGGTGAGGGCCGGGTTGAACTCTTCGGGCGCGGCCCGCAGCGCCTTGAGGACTTCACCGAGGCCGGCCTTGGGCGGCCTGAAGGTGAAGGGCATTACCCGGCGGCCCCTTTGTCGCCGGGCTTGCTGCGCATCTCGATGATGGTGACGCCGCCGACATCCTTACGCTCGATGTCGGCGCCCGCCGCGCCTTTCCAGAGGCCGATCATGGCCTCCCTGAGTTTGTCGTCGGTCGCCGTCATCGCGGCGGGCAGTTCGATCTGCTTGCCGCTGTCCTTGATGATGATCGTCACCATGCCCGGCGCGGCCGCGGGCGGTGGGACGAGCATGGGCTGGTCGGTGTTGGGCTCGGCTGCGGTGCTCATATAGTTACTCTTTCCTCACGTTGCAGGCTGCTGCTCAAGCGCGCACTACCGCCCGGCACAGAGGCGGGTCAAGACTTCAGCGCGGCGTTGTTGCGGAGTGCTCAAGGTCAGTGTCCTCATACCGGAAAGTATGACGACATAATCGCTGAGCAGTTAAGTGCGACATTTTCCCTGAGCAGTAACATCAGCTCCCTTTTTTGTTGACACTAACGCCGGGCAGGCATATTGTTCTCACGCTTTAAAGCTTCTATTCCTGCTGGCGGGCGCTTCGCTGGCCTCACTTTTAGAATCTGACCACGAACCGGTTGCGACGAGCTTTGACCGAGGGCCGCCCATGTCCTGTGGCATGCCTGCTGCAAGGCCGCGCGCCACTGATGCGGAGAACAGGGCCGCGCCCCGGGAACCATACGCTCCGGCGATGCGGCAGACGGAGGCTGATGAATTATGGCTGATGAGAACGTTGACATAGCTATTGTCGGAGGTGGCATCTCAGGCGTCTACTGCGCATGGCGGCTCAAGCAGAACGATCCGAACCGTAGAATTGTCGTCTTCGAGGGCGGCAATCACATTGGTGGACGACTGCTCTCGGTGCGGCCACCCGACATTAAAAACATGGTCGCGGAGTTGGGCGGGATGCGCATCCTCCCGGCGGTGCAGCCTCTTATCACACGGCTCATCAAAGTCCTGAACAGGGAACTCCCGGCCGAGCAGCAGATCGAGACGTACGACTTCCCCGTGGACAAGCCGCAGAACATCGCATACCTGCGCGGCGTCTACCTGCGGTTCTTAGAATTCACCACGAACCCGCGCAGGGTGCCGTACCACCTCAACTTCCTCGAACGAGGCGGAACGGCTGGCAGCATCATCGTCAATGCCCTTGAGCAGCTCGTGCCGGGCATCACGGCCCCGAACCTCACAGAGCAGCAGCGTCGGGAGATGGTGCAGGGCGCGACCTTTGCCGAGCTGCCGCTCTACCAGCAGGGTTTCTGGAACGTGCTGCTGCGTGTCATCAGTTGCGAGGCATACATGCTCGGCGTTGACGCGGGCGGCTACAACTCGACGCTCTTCAACTGGAACGCCGCCGACGCAATCCCCTGGTACCTCTCCGACTTCGGCGTTAACCCGAAGTACAAAGGCTTCAGGAGGGGCTTTCAGCAGGTGCCCCTCTCGCTGGCACGGCTCTTCGGCAATGACAACATCCGCCTCAACGCGCGTGTCGAAGGTTTCAACTGGGTGGAGGACGGAATCGTTTTGAAGACCCAGGACAGGACGGTTAAGGCAGGCGCGCTGATACTCGCCATGCCGCGACGCTCGCTCGACCTGATCACGCCTGAGAGCCCGCCGCTCAGGGAGATTCAAGACCTCATCACGAGCGTCACGCCGCGGCCGCTCTTCAAGCTCTTCACGACCTACAGCAATCCATGGTGGCGCGCCGCCGGCTACATAGAGCCCAATGGCCAGACATTCATCCCACTTGAATCCGGCCGCAGCGTCACGGATCTCCCCGTGCGGCAGACCTATTACTGGCCGAGGGACGACGGCACGCCCGCGATCGACGGACCTTCGATGCTGATGGCCAGCTACGACGACGGAACGAACATCGGCTTCTGGGATGGCTTCCGCCCCCGCCGCCGCCAGGCTTGGCAGGAGGGCAAGGCGGTTGTGGAGCCGGAAGACCCTTACATCGGCGACGACTGCGAAAAGCAGCCCGACCTCGAATGGTGTCAATACAAGGCCCCACGCCGGATGGTCAAGGAGGTGGCGCGCCAACTCGCCGTTATCCATGGCCTCAGCTACACGCCCGACGTACGAAACGCCGCCTTCCGCGATTGGGGCGACGACCCATTCGGCGGCGGCTGGAACAGCTGGAACATCGGCGTGCAGAGTTGGGACGTGAAGAAGCGGATCGTCCAGCCCTTCGACCGGCGCCCGCTTTACATCTGCGGCGAGGCATACTCGGACGCCCAAGGCTGGGTCGAGGGCGCGCTTCAGACTGCTGACATGGTGCTGGCTAAGTTCGGCATCGCCCCGCTCTAAACAGTCACGCAAACGGCGGGCGGGGCTCCCGGCGACTCGCCACCAGAGGTCCCGCCCACCGTCTCTTCATCAAGCATCGACATCACATAATTGTTATTATCGGACGCAAACAGTCTTACCTAAATTTCGCCCAAAATAACCGAGACATGCTCGCGCTTGAGCAATGTCTGCA
>CAXTSK010000454.1:0-4686 GCA_964246655.1 uncultured Pyrinomonadaceae bacterium | reverse complement strand
CCCACCGCGGATGCCGATCTCGCGCGTGCGCTGCACCACCGACCAGGCCAACACGCTGTACAACCCGACCGCGGCGAGCGCCTGCGCGAGCAGCCCGAAGAGGCTGAGCAGCTTCGCGAACAGACGCTCCAACGCCAGCGTCTCGTCGGCCTGTTCGACCTGGGTCTTTACGTCTTTGAGCGGCAGCCCCGAATCAACCTCGCTCAACGCCTGTCGGACGGCATCGACGTAGGACACGGGGTCGCCCGACGTGCGCACCTCGAAGGTCGCAGAGCGGCGGAGTGAGCTCAACTCCTGCGACCAAGGCAGGTAGGCCGTCGGCGGGAACTCGTCGCGCTGGCTGGTGTACTTCGCGTCGCCCGCGAGACCCACGATCTCAACGTCACCGGCGCTCGTCGGGCTGTCGTCGAAACTGAACCGCTTGCCGACGGGATTCTCCCCTTTGAAGAAGCGGCGTGCGAAGGTCTGATTGACTACGGCGACCTTGGGTGCGTGGGAGTAATCCTGCGGTGTGAGATCGCGCCCGGCGAGGACGGGGACGCCCATCGTCTTGAGGAAGTTCTCTCGCACTTGATGGATGTAAACGTCGCCGCTCGATTGTGCCCTGCCGTCCGGCGAGACGGGCGCGCCCGGCAGATAAAGGCCGCGGTCGCTCTCGCTATGGGCGAGCAGCGGCTCGGCCGAGAACGTGACCGAGCGCACGCCGGGCACGCCCTCGATGCGCTCGGACATCTGCCGGTAAAGGTTCACGAGCCGCTCGTCCTTGTAACCGATCAGGCCCGGCTCGACGGTGAAGAGCAGCAGGTTGCGAGCGTCGAAGCCCAGTTCGACCCGTTGCAGGTTGACGAGCGTGCGCAGGAACAGCCCCGCGCCGACCATGAGCAGCAGAGAGATCGCCACCTGCGCCACGACCAGCCCCTTCGTGAAGAGCGAGCGTGATGCGGCACCCGAAGACCGCGCGCCGTCCTTGAGCGCGGGCGTCGGGTCAATGCGCGTCGCGCGCCAGGCCGGCACCGTCCCGAAGACCAGTCCCGTCAGCACGGACAGCGCGAGCGTGAACGAGAGCACGCGCAGGTCGAGCCGCGGCTCCAGCGCGGCCATACTGCTGCCGCCCCACTCGCCGACCGCAAGCAGCCCGTCCTTAATCCAGAAAGCGAGCAGCACGCCGAGCACGCCGCCCAAGCCGGCGAGCAACGAACTCTCGGTCAGCAGTTGCCGGATCAACCGCCAGCGTCCCGCGCCGAGAGCGAGCCGCACCGCGATCTCTCTCTGCCGCGCCGCCGCGCGCGCAAGCAGAAGGTTTGCCACGTTGGCACACGCGAGCAAGAGCACCAGGCCGACCACCCCCGACAGAATGTAGAGTGGCTTTTGATAGTCCTGCCGTCTATTCGTCTCGCCCTGGCTTCCGGGGTAAGCGACGAGGCGCGGGTAGTCCTCGGGGCCGAGCGGCGAGAGCGTGTCCTCACCTCCGGCCACGCGCGCCGCACGGTGATCGAGTGCGGACTGTTGAAAGATGTGTTCGAGGCTCGCACGCGCCTGCTCCGGCATCGCGTCCGGTTTGAGCCGGCCCATCAGGCGCAGCCACCACGCGCCCGCGCCCGCCATCAGCGAGCGCCCGCCGCGGACTTGCGGCTCCCACGCGATAGGTACGGAAACGTCCGGCGAGCTGCCGACCTGCATCGTCCCGTCAAAGCCCTGTGGCGTAATGCCGACGACCGTGAACGCGACATTGTTGAGGTTGATCTGCCGGCCCAAGACCCGTAGGTCGCCCGCGAACCGCCATTGCCAGTAGCGGTAGCTGAGCACGGCGACCGGCGGTGCCGCCGCGCTGTCATCCTCGTCCGTAATCGTCCGGCCGACGAGAGCCGTCACTCCCAGCGCCGCGTAGTAGTTACCGGAGACCGCTTGCCCGTTGGCGACATCGGCGCGCCCGTCGGCGTTCACGTTCAACGGCACGGAACCGAAGGCGAAGACATCCGACAGCGGCCCCGGCTGCTCTCGCAAGCGGGCGTAAGTTTGATAAGCGAAGGACGACTTGACGAGCCGCCCCGACTCGTCGCGGGTCACATTCCCGTGGTGACTGCCGGGGCTGAAGTTCGGGCCGGACATCCACCTGAAGAGCACCAGCCGCTCAGGCTCTTTGACCGGCAGCTTCTTTAACAGCACCGCGTCCACCACGCTGAATAGCGCCGTGTTCGCGCCGACGCCGATGGCCAGCGTGACGACGGCGGCGGCTGTGAACCACGGCGCGCGGCGCATCGTGCGCAGCCCGTACCTGATGTCCTGCGCGAGGTGCCTGAGCCACGCCCGGCCCCACATGCCGCGCGTGACCTCTTTGACCAGCCCGACGTTGCCGAACTCGCGCAGCGCGGCGGCCTCCGCCTGCTCGGGCGTCTCGCCCCGCTCCACGCGCTCGCGGATCGCCATCCGCAGGTGGCCCCGTAGCTCCTCGTCCAACTCCTCATCGCGCCGCCGCCAGCCTCCCAGTTTCATGCCTCACCCTCCTGCTCCTGCGGGCAGCAGTTCAATCATGTTCCGGTAGCAAGTCTCCTTTGGCATGTAGGCATTCTACATCCCGCCCTGTAGTGTGTCTACATCCTTTTATCCGCAGTTGAAGATCGGCCTTGCCTCAAAGATGACCACCCTTCAGACCATCGCTTCCCGGCCGCAATCAGTAAGCTCCACAGCTCTTCGCCCCCGACCCACTGCCTCTCGTCACCGCCCGCGGGCGGTTCGTCACATTTCGCAAACCTGGCGCCGCAAAACATCGTCTATACCGGCGCAGCTACGTCTCCCAAACTGACGTTACTCTCGACAGCTAACGGCGAAAGGCTGGAGGTTTCGACAATGAAGGGCTTAGACATTCCGCTCTGGGCGGTTGGGATAGCGGGCGCTGCGTACGCGCTCTACGAGTTCATGCGGTTCGCGACGGCGACAGACCGGGCGACGGGCTTCCAGAACATGTGGGCGGGCGTCAACCACCTCTACGTAGGACTCGCCGCCGCCGTGGTGGCCGCCGTCTGTATCGTCTGGGCCTTCGTGCGGCGGCCCCGCGAGTTGGAGGAGATCCACGTCACCAGGTAAGGGCGTGAGTTCGGGCCGGCGTCAGGTGGAGTTGCGTCTACTCCGCCCTCAGCGTGATCGAGGGGTCTACGCGCGCCGCGCGCCAGGCCGGAACCCAGCAGGCGGCCGCGGAGACGGCCGCCAACAAGGCGACGACGCCGAGGTATGCGGCGGGATCGAGGCGCGAGACCCCGAACAGGAGTGAGACGAGGGCGCTGCTTGCCGCCGCCGCCCCGCACAGCCCTGCCGCGACGCCGACGCCGGTGAGCGTCATCCCTTGCCGAAGAATGAGTACCAGGATGTGTCCGCGCGAAGCGCCGAGCGCCAGCCGCACCCCGATCTCACGCGTGCGCTCGGTGACGCTCCCCGAAAGCACGCCGTAGATTCCGACGGCCGCGAGCACGAGCGCCGCGAGGCCGAACGCCTCGAACAGGATTGACGCGAAGCGGCGCTCGGCCGCCGACGCGGTGAGCAGTTCATCCATCGTGGCGACTCGGACAATCGGCTGGTCCTTGTCCACAGACCAGATCGCCTGCCTGACGGCCGGGGCGAGCGCCGCCGCATCGCCGCGCGCTCGAACCACCAGCGATAACCTGTTGTCAACGAATAACCACTGCGCCGTTGTGATGTAAACCGCGTCGGGCGCGCTCGACGCCAGTGAGACCTGCTTCACGTCGCCGACCACGCCGACGATATTGAACCAGGGCCCGGTGTCGGGGCCGACGTGAATGCGACGCCCGATGGGATCTTGGCCGGGGAACCTGCGCCGCGCGAGCGACTCGCTGATCAGAATCGCCTGCGGTGAGCCAGCCACGTCGTGCTCGTCGAGCGTGCGTCCGCGGCGCAGAGGGATGCCGGTCGTCTCCACGTAGCCCGGACTCACCGCGTAGCGGAACACGTTGTACCCCGTCGCGGGGTCATCGCCTTCGAAGTGGGCGCCGTATTCGTCGTCGTCATCGCTGAGCGGCAACTGGTTGGTGAAGGCCGCCGTGCCGACGCCGGGCACCTGGCGCACGGCTTCGAGTGCTCGGGCGAAGAAGCGTTCGGTGGTCTCCTTGTCGAACCGCCTTGAGGTCTGCACCTGCATGGTGAGCAGGTGCGAGGCGTCGAACCCCGGATCGACCGCGAACAGGCGCTCCAGACTGCGCAGCAGCAGCCCCGCGCTCACGAGCAGCACGAGGGCGAGCGCCACCTCCGCGACGACGAGCACGCGGCGCGTCAACTGTTGGCCGCCTGCGGTGCGCCTTGAGCCTTGCTGCACTGCTTCGCGCAGGTCGCCGCGTGTCGCGTAGAGCGCCGGGATGAGCCCGACCAAAAGGCCGACGAGCGCGGCGCTGCCGAACGCGAAGGCGAACGCGGCGCCATCGACGCGGATGGCGCCGGCCCTCGGCAACTCCGGCGGGCTGAAGGCGACCAACACGTCCGCCCCGAACTGCGCCAACAGGAGCCCGAGCGCGCCGCCGACGAAGGCGAGCAGCAGGCTCTCCGTGAGCAGTTGCCGGATCAGCCGGCCGCGTCCGGCGCCGATGGCAAGGCGCAGCGCCAGTTCACGCGCGCGCACCGGCGCGCGGCTGGTCAACAGCCCGGCGACGTTGGCGCAGGCGACGATCAGCACGCCGAGGG
>CAXTSK010000453.1:0-4707 GCA_964246655.1 uncultured Pyrinomonadaceae bacterium | reverse complement strand
CTTCATCGCCGGGGCGGGCGGCGCCGGGGCGCGCCGGCTGCGCACTCCGCGCATACAGAAGCTCGGGCTCGCGCTCGCGGGCTTCCCGCACTACGTCCACGAGGGGCGCGTGCAGATCGTCGGGGCGAGCGAGTTACAGTTCCTCGGCCAGCTCTCGTCCGAGGAGCGTCGCGCGGCCGTCGCCCGGCTTGAGCTTGAGAAAATTTCCTGCATCCTCGTCACCAAGGGCTTGATGCCGCCGGCCGAACTCGTCGAAGCGGCCGAGTTGGCCGTGCTCCCGCTCATCCAGACGCCGCTCGTCAGTTCCGTCGCCATCACCGCCGTCACCGAGTACCTTGAGGAGGCGCTCGCCCCGCGCGAGACGCGCCACGGCGTGCTCTTAGACCTCTACGGCCTCGGCGTCCTCATCGAGGGCAAGTCCGGCGTGGGGAAATCGGAGTGCGCGCTCGACCTCATCATGCGCGGGCACCAGCTCGTCGCCGACGACCTCGTCGAGATACGCCGCACGAGGCCGGGGGTGCTCATGGGCGGCGCGCCCGACCTCCTGCGCGAGCACATGGAGATTCGCGGCCTGGGCATCCTCAACATCCGCGAGCTGTTCGGCGTCTCGGCCGTCAGCGGCCCGAAGCAGTTGGGGCTGAACATCAGGTTGGAGCGTTGGGTGGACGCGACGGAGGTTGACCGGCTCGGCCTCGAAGAGAGAAAGGTTGACATCCTCGGCGTCGCCGTCCCTTACTTCGTCCTGCCCGTGAGCCCGGGGCGCAACCTCGCCACGCTCGTCGAGACGGCGGTGCGCGTATACCTCATGCGCCTGCGCGGTTACAATGCGGCCGAGAGTTTCGTGGCGCGGCACGACGCGAGCTTGCGTCGCGAAGGGACGGAGGATGACTGAGAAGGGGAAGGCGGGCGAGGACGGCGAGGCGAAGGCGTTGGGCGCGCCCGACGTGGTCATCATCACGGGCCTGAGCGGCTCCGGGATGTCTTCGGCGACGAACGCGTTCGAAGACCTCGGCTACTTCTGCGTGGACAACCTGCCTCTGACGCTCATGCCGACCTTCGGCCGCCTCGTGCAGCCCGAAGACCACAACCGCCCGCACATCGAGCGCGCCGCGCTCGTCATAGACATCCGCGAGGGCAGATTTTTGAGCGAGTTCCCCGCGCGTCTGAAAGAGCTGCGCGCGTCGGGCCTGCGCGTCTTCGTCCTCTTCTTCGAGGCGTCGGACGAGGCGCTCGTGCGCCGCTTCAGCGAGACGCGGCGGCCGCACCCGGCCGAAGCGGGTAACGGCCTGCTCGAATCCATCCGGCGCGAGCGCGACGCGATGTCCGAGCTACGGCAGCTCGCCGACCAGGTCATCGACACCTCCGAGCACACAGTCCACACGCTCCGGCGCCTGCTCGTCGAACGCTTCGGCGGCGAGGCCAGCAGCGCGCGGATGCGCGTACAGGTCTTAAGCTTCGGCTACAAGCACGGCAGCCCGCGCGACGTTGACCTGCTCTTCGACGTGAGACATCTGCCGAACCCGCACTTCGTGCCGGAGCTGCGCGACCTCTCGGGTCGCGACCCGCGCATCGTCAAGTATCTACAGGCGAGCGACGAGGTGCGCGAGACGCTCCGGCGCTTCATGGAACTGATCGACTACCTGCTCCCGCTCTACCGGCGCGAGGGCAAGTCCTACGTCACCATCGGCATCGGCTGCACGGGCGGCCGCCACCGCTCGGTGATGGCGGCCAACTGGATCGCGCGCCACCTCCGCCGCGGCGGCTACGAGGCCGCGGCCGTCCACCGCGACGTGGACAAGACGAAGAAGCAGAAGGCAGGCGGTAAGTGAGAACGGAGCCGAATGATGCCTGACAAACCTAAAGAAGAAGGCGCGACGGGGCGCGTGGCCGGGGTCATCGTGTCGCACGGGCAGGTAGCGAACGAGCTGCTGTCGGCGGCCGAGACCATCATCGGCAGCTTCAAGCACATCACGGCCGTCTCCATCGGCTGGCACGACGACGTGGAGGCCGCCAAGAACGAGATCCGCCGCGCCATCGAGCGCGTCTCCGACGGCGGCGGCGTGCTCATGATGACCGACATGTTCGGCGGCACGCCGACCAACATCGCCTCGATGTTCTTCCAACAGGGCGAGGTCGAGGTGGTGACGGGCGTCAACCTGCCGATGGTCATCAAGCTCGCGGGTCTCCAGCCGGGCGTCCCGCTCGAAGAGGTCGCACGTCTCGTGCGCGACCAGGGGCGGCAGGGCATCTACCTCGCGGGCGAGCTGCTCGCGGGCGGCGGGCGCAAGGGCACGGGTGAGTTGAAGGGAAGTTGAAAGGGACGCCGTTGGTCGAGTGCCGGGTCACCATCGTCAACCGTCTGGGCTTGCACGCGCGCGCTGCGGCGAAGCTCGTGCGCGCGGCGACGGCCTTCCGCTCGACGCTCAAGCTCATCCGCCTTGACCGGAGTTCGGTGGCCGACGCGAAGTCCATCCTGAGTGTGTTGATGCTGGCGGCCGCGCGCGGCACGGAGTTGCAGATCACGGCCGAGGGGCCGGACGAGAGTCAGGCGCTCGACGCCTTGTGCCAGCTCATCGGCGGCGGGTTCGGGGAAGTTGAAGAGTGAACAGTAAGAGGGACAGGAGCGAACGGCGCTGGCGCGGCGTGGCCGTCTCGGACGGCGCCGTCTCGGGGCGCGTGCTGCGCGTCCACAGCGGCGGGCGCACGAGCATCTACCGCGTCAGGCTGGACGACCAGGAGGTCAACCGCGAGGTGCGTCGCTATAACGCCGCCGTGCGCCTCGCGCGACGCCAGTTGTTGGCTCTCAAGAAGCGCGCCGCGCGCACGCTCGGCGAGGAGCACGCATACATCTTCGACGCGCACCTCCTCATGCTCGAAGACAGCAAGCTCAACGGGGACGTGGAGGCCGTCATCCGCAGCGAGAACGTCAACAGCGAGTGGGCCGTCAAGGTCGTGACCGACCGCATCCTCGCCGTCTACGACGAGATCAAGGACGACTACCTGCGCGAGCGCAGCTCCGACATCGAGGACGTGACGCGCCGACTGCTCGTCGCACTCTCCGGCGAGAGCATGCTCGGCAAGCGTCTGACGGAGGACGCCGTCGTCGTCGCCGAAGAGTTGATGCCTTCGACGCTCGCCGAACTCGACTTCACGCACATCAAGGCGTTCGCCACCGACGTGGGCGGCTGGACTTCGCACACGGCCATCATCGCGCGCGGCCTCGGCATCCCGGCCGTCGTCGGCCTGCGCGACTTCTACCGCGCGGCGCGCACCGGCGACGCCGCCGTCATCGACGCCGGCCGCGGCGAGGTCACGCTCCACCCGACACACGAGACGCTCGAACGCTTCGCACAGGAAAAGCAGATCGCGAAGGAGTCGCCGGCACGTCCGGCCGCGACGGCCGCGGAGCTGCGCGCGCCGCTCAAGACGCGCGACGGCGTCGAGGTCACCCTGCGCGCGAACGTCGAGCTGCCCGTCGAGTACGAGTGGGTGAACCGCTACGGCGCGCACGGCATCGGTCTCTTCCGGTCTGAGTTTCTGCTTTCGCACCGCGGCTCTCTGCCGGGTGAGGAAGAGCAGCGCGAGGCTTACGAATCTCTGGCGCGCATCGCGGGCGAGGACGGGGTGACGGTTCGCCTCTTCGACCTCGGCGGCGACAAGCTCTCGGGCTCGCGCATCGACGCGGGCGAGGAGCGCAACCCCGCGCTCGGACTGCGAGCCATCCGCCTCTGCCTGCAACGTCCCGAGCTTCTGCGGACGCAGGTGCGGGCCGTCCTGCGCGCGGCCGCGCGCGGCTCGATAGATTTGGTCATCCCGATGGTCTCCGACGTGACCGACGTGCGGCGCGCGCGCGAAGTCATCGAGGACGAGCGAGCGCGGTTGAGCAGCGAAGGGAAGAAGACCGGCCCGGTGCGCGTCGGCGCGATGATCGAGGTGCCTGCGGCCGTGCTGGTCGCCGAGAAGCTCGCGCGCGAGGTGGACTTCTTCAGCCTCGGCACGAACGACCTCGTGCAGTACACGCTCGCCGTTGACCGCGGCAACGACGAGGTCGCGGGCTGGTTCCGCTCGCTCCACCCGGCGGTGTTGATCTGCGTGCGGCGCGCGCTCGAAGCCGCCGCGGCGGCGGGGATACGCTCCGTCGTCTGCGGCGAGATGGCTGCGTCGCCCGCTTACGTGACCGTCCTGCTGGGGCTCGGGGCGAGGGAGTTGAGCATGGCGCCGACGGCCATCCCGCGCGTGCGGCGCACGGTCGCGGGGCTTGAGCTGGCAGAGGCGGAGCGCGTCGCGCTTGAGTGTCTGGAATGCGCGACCGCGGACGAGGTCGAGGAGTTGGTGCGCGTGCGGCTCGGCGGGCGCTGGCCGAATCTTTTTCCCAAAGATATCTTGCCACCCCCGAAAACCAAAGGGTAGAATCAACCAACGGGCAGCCGGCCCGAGTCTTTGACCATTTCCCGACCCTTCACCCGACGCCCGACACGAACACACGCGCAACCGAAAGCTTCGACAGACGGCCGGCGGAAGGGGCCATTTATCTGCGAATCGGGTCGCTTTAGTAGTTTATGCAAGGTGAGGGTCGCCCGGGCGTTCATTGCCCACGAACCGCCGCCGGGCAGCCCTCTAACGAACAAGGGGAAGAGTCCGACTGATGTCGCCATCATAGCCGCCGTGCCCGGCGGACGCGGCGGCGCTGACGGACGAGCAAGAAAG
>CAXTSK010000452.1:3829-4715 GCA_964246655.1 uncultured Pyrinomonadaceae bacterium | reverse complement strand
GCCGCGAACACCCGCTCTCTTACGGCCAGAGGGCTTTGTGGTTCTTACACCAACTCGCGCCCGAGAGCCCTGCCTACAGCATCGCGGGCGCGGCGCGCGTCCGCTCGGAGTTGCACGTCGAATCGCTGCGGCGCGCGTTGCAGCAGTTGGTCGAACGTCACCCTTCGCTGCGCACGACCTTCCCAATGCGCTCCGGCGTCCCGGTGCAGTATGTCAACGAGGGCGCGGCCGTCTACTTCCGGCACGAGGATGCTTCCCGTTGGAGCGAGGCGGCGCTTGCCGAGCGGCTGACGGCGGAGACGCGCCGCCCGTTCGACTTGGCGGAAGGCCCGCTCCTGCGCCTGTGGCTGTTCGAGCGCTCGGCGCGGGATTACGCCGTGCTGCTCGTCGTGCATCACATGGTCGCGGACTTCTGGTCGCTCGCGCTGCTCGTCGAAGAGTTGGGCGTTCTCTACGAAGGGCAGCGGTCGGGCGCGGTCGCGTCGCCCGCGGTGCCCGACCTGACTTACGCGGACTACACCGAGTGGCAGGCGGAGATGCTTGCCGGCGACGAGGGCGGGCGGCTGTGGGATTATTGGAGGGAGCAGTTGGGCGGCGCGCCGACGGTCTTGAGTCTGCCCGAGAGTCGCCCGCGGCCCCCGGTTCAAACCTACAACGGCGCGTCCCACCGTTTCAAAATCGACGCCGGGTTGACGCGCAAACTCAGAGCCTTCGCGCGCGCGCACGACTGCACGCTCTACACGACGCTGCTCGCGGCCTTCCAAGTTTTGCTCCACCGCTACACGGGGCAGGACGACTTCCTCGTCGGCTCCCCCACGTCCGGGGGCCCCCCCCCCCCGCCCCCCCCCCCCCCGGGGGGGGGGGGGCGCCCCCCCCCCCCCCCCCC
>CAXTSK010000452.1:0-3796 GCA_964246655.1 uncultured Pyrinomonadaceae bacterium | reverse complement strand
GCGCGTGCGGCGGACCGTGCTCGAAGCGTTCGAGCATCAGGACTACCCGTTCGGCCTGCTCGTCGAGCGCCTACAGCCGGAGCGCGACCCGAGCCGCTCGCCGCTCTTTCAGGTGATGTTCAACTGGGAGCAGTCGCCGCTGCCGCGCCTGCGCGACCTGTCGGCCTTCGCGCTCGGCGAGGGCGGGGCGGCGCTGCGCGCCGGCAGTCTCGCGCTGGAGTCCGTGGAGTTGGAGCAGCCCGCCGCGCAGTTCGACCTGACGTGGATGATGGCCGAGGCCGGCGAAGAACTCTCCGCCGTCGCGCACTACAACAAAGACCTCTTCGACGCGGACGCCATCGCGCGACTGGCCGAACACTTCACGACGCTGCTCGGCGACATCGTCGCCAACCCGGGCAAGAGAATTTCCGACCTGCAACTTCTCACGCGCGGCGAGCGGCAACGGCTGCTCAGGGAGTGGAACGACACCGCGGCCGAATACGAGCGCGCGTCGTGCATCCAACAACTCTTCGAGGCTCAGGCGGGGCGCACGCCCGACGCCGTCGCGCTCGTCTTTCAAGACCGACAACTCACGTACGGCGAACTGAACCGGCGGGCGAACCGCTTGGCGCATTACCTCAAAGGGCTCGGCGTCGGGCCGGACGCATACGTGGGCGTCTGCACGAGTCGTTCGGCGGAGATGGTCGTCGCACTGCTCGGCGTGCTCAAGGCCGGCGGCGCATACCTGCCTTTAGACCCCGCCTACCCCGGGGAACGCCTCGCCTTCATGCTCGACGACTCTCAGGCCCCGGTGCTGCTGACGGAGGAAGCCCTGCTCGGCGTGCTGCCCGACCACACGGCGCGCCGAGTCTGTCTCGACGCGGACGCGGACGAGATCAACGCCGAGAGTGACGAAGACCTCTTCGCGGGTAACGCTCCCGACAACCTCGCGTACGTCATCTACACCTCGGGCTCTACGGGCAGGCCCAAGGGCGTGATGGTCAGCCACCGCAACGTGGTCAACTTCTTCACCGGCATGGACGGCCGCATCGGCCACGAGCCGCCCGGCACTTGGCTCGCGCTCACGAGCGTCTCCTTCGACATCTCCGTACTCGAATTGCTCTGGACGCTGGCGCGGGGCTTCCGCGTCGTCGTCCAGTCCGAGCAGGAGACCGCAGGCGCGGGCGTCGAGCGGCACGGAATGGAGGTCGCCGCGGGGGAGATGGACTTCAGCCTCTTCTACTTCGCGAGCGACGACAACTGCCCGGCCGCAGAGAGGTACAGGCTCCTGTTGGAGGGGGCGAAGTTCGCCGACGAGCACGGCTTCGCGGCCGTCTGGACGCCCGAGCGACACTTCCACGCCTTCGGCGGCCTCTACTCCAACCCCGCCGTGACGAGCGCGGCGCTCGCGGCCGTCACGCGGCGCGTGCAGATAAGGGCGGGCAGCGTCGTGCTGCCGCTGCATCACCCCGTCCGCGTCGCCGAAGAGTGGGCGTTCGTCGATAACATTTCGGGCGGCCGCGTCGGCGTCTCGTTCGCGTCGGGCTGGCACGCGGACGACTTCATCTTCGCGCCGGAGAACTACCCCGCGCGAAAAGAGTTGACGATGCAGGGTCTTGAGATCGTGCGACGACTCTGGAAGGGAGAGCCGGTCTCTTTCGAAGGCGGCGGCGGCCACGAGGTCGAGGTCAGGATTCACCCGCGGCCGATTCAGCCCGAGCTTCCCGTGTGGGTCACGGCGGCCGGCCATCCCGCGACCTTCCGCGCCGCCGGCGAGGCCGGGGCGAACCTGCTCACGCACCTGCTCGGGCAGTCAATCGAAGAACTCGCGGAGAAGATAAAGGTCTACAGGGACGCCCGGCGTCGCCGCGACGGCGGCCCCGACCGCGGGCGCGTGACGCTCATGCTTCACACCTTCGTCTGGGACGACTCGGGCGTCGTGCGCGAGAAGGTGCAGAAGCCCCTGTGCCGCTACCTCGCGAGCTCTCTCGACCTTGCGAAGAACCTCTTGAGCAGACTCGGCCAGGACGTGACCGGCGAGTTGACGGCGGATGATCTGGAGGCGCTCCTCTCGCACGCCTTTCATCGCTACTACGAGACGAGCGGGTTGTTCGGGACGCCCGACACGTGCGTGCGCGTGGTCAACCGCCTGAAGGCAATCGGCGTTGACGAGGTCGCGTGCCTGATTGATTTCGGCGTCGAGGCTGAATCGGTGCTCTCCGGCCTGACTCATCTGGACGAGCTGCGGCGGCGCTTCGGCGGCGAAGCGGGAGGGGGGGTGGACTACTCGCTTCCCGCGCAACTCGTGAGGCACAACGTGACGCACCTGCAATGCACGCCCTCGCTCGCGCGGATGCTCCTGATGAATCGGCAGGCGCTCGCCGCGATGGGCTCCCTGCGCCACCTCATGCTCGGCGGCGAGGCGCTGCCCGCCGAGCTGCACGACTCTCTGCGCGGGTCGGTCGCGGCCGAGATTCACAACATGTACGGGCCGACGGAGACGACCGTCTGGTCTACGACGTACGACGGCGCGGCGCGCGGCGTCACCGTCCCGCTCGGCACGCCCATCGCGAACACGGAGGTCTACATACTCGACCGGCGTTTGCGGCCCGTGCCCGTCGGCGTGGCGGGCGAACTCTACATCGGCGGCGAGGGCGTGGCGCGCGGCTACCGCGGCCGCCCCGGGTTGACCGCCGAGAGGTTCATACCCGACCCGTTCGGGCCGAGGCCCGGCGGTCGCCTCTACAGGACGGGCGACGTGGCGCGATACCTGCGCGACGGCGCGGTCGAGTTCCTGGGGCGCAGCGACCACCAGGTGAAGATACGCGGCCACCGCATCGAGTTGGGCGAGGTCGAGGAGACGCTCAAGCAGCACCCCGCCGTGCGCGACGCGGTCGTCGTGGCGAAGGCGGCGGCGGGCGACCCGCGGCGCGCCGCCTGCGGCGGCCCGCGCCGCGCTCAAGGGCCGGGCACGGAAGGGTCGCGGAACGGGTCCGCCGGAGGCGGGGGGCTCGGCGGCCCGCCGTCGTCAAGTCTCCCGAACGGCCTCGTCGTCTCGCACCACGGAAGCCTCCAGACGAGCATCATCTATAAAGAGGTCTTCGAAGACGAAGTCTACCTGAGACACGGCATCACGCTCGACGACGGCGACGTGGTCTTCGACGTAGGCGCCAACATAGGGCTCTTCACGCTCTTCGCGCACCGGACGCGCCCGAACGTTCAGGTCTACGCCTTCGAGCCGCTCCCCCCCAACTTCGAGCTGCTGCGCGCGAACGTCGCGCGCCACGGCGTGAACGCGCGCCTCTTCAACTGCGGGCTCTCGGACGCCCCCGGCACAGCCCCCTTCACCTTTTACCCGCAGGCCGCGGGCCTGTCGAGCCGCTCCTCGAAGGCCGCCGGCGACAGGGACGACACGAAGGCGATTGTGCGCGACTGGGTGCAGAAGGTCGCGCCGGCCGCCGCGGGCGGCTCGCTGCTCCCCGACCGGCAACTCGACGAACTGATCGACGAGTACATGCGCGCCGAAGTTTACGACTGCCAGCTCAAAACACTCTCCGACGTGATCAGCGAGTCCGGCGTCGGGCGCATAGACCTTTTGAAGATAGACGTGGAGAAGAGCGAACTCGAAGTGCTCTCCGGCATACGCGGAGAGCACTGGGAGAAGATAAGGCAACTGGCGATAGAGGTTCACTCCGAAGAGATCATGGGGCGCGTCACCGCGCTGCTGGAGTCGCGCGGGTACTCCCTCGCCGCGGACGAGAGCTTCGCCGTGGAGCCGGGGCCGGGCGGCGTCGGCGTCTACGTAGCCATGCTCTAC
>CAXTSK010000451.1:0-4716 GCA_964246655.1 uncultured Pyrinomonadaceae bacterium | reverse complement strand
CGAGGTGCTGCCCGAACAACTCGACGCGGCACTCGCGGATTATACGCGACGCGCGCGGCGGGTCTGCTCCGTCGGCGCCTTCATCCACGAGTACGGCTTCCGGCACGCGGCAGAAGCGGTCGAGCGCGTGCGGCTTGAGACGGGCGAGGACGTTGGTCTCCTCCTGCTCGACGGAGACTTCGCCGCGGACAGTTCATACAGGGAAGAAGTCCTGCGCGGGCGCGAGTGGGTGACGGTCTTGAAATCGGTCGCGCACGCGGACGTGTTCCGGCTCATGCGGCGCTCTCACGCGTTCGTGCGCGGCTTCGGGTTGGAGAGCTACGGCCTCTCGCGCGTCGAGGCGATCTGGTGTGGCCTTCCCGTCGTGGCGACGCGCGCGGGCGAGACGCGCGGGATGCTGCTCTACGACTTCGGCGACGTGGACGCGCTCACACGACAGCTCACACGCGCCCTCTCCGGCGAGCACGCGGGCGAGACGACCGAGTGGGCCGAACGTTTCCGCCTCGAAGCCGAGGAGAATCTGAAAGCCGTCGCGTCGAAGCTTGGGTTGGGGTGACGGCCGTCGGGTTGGGGTAAGATGGCAGTTCCGTCGGTCGAGAGAGTTCGGGATGAGATTCGATTTGAAGAGACATTTCGAGCGCGGCGCGGGGGCAAGCTTACGTAAGCGCGCCGTCCTTGGCTTCGTCATCTTTCTCCTCGCGCTCGGCGTCCGCGTCATGTCTTGGCAGGACACGCGCCACGAGGCCGGGCGGGTGCAGAAGCAGTTCCGCGTCTCGGACGAAGAGGTGCCCGACGGGTACAAGCAGACCGGGCGGCTTTTGCTCGAAGGCGGACTCGGGGCGTTCTTCAACCCTGCCTCGCCGCTGAGCGAGCCGGATCATGCCGGGCACCCGCCCGGCTACCCCATTTTGATAGCGCTGGCGATGGGGCTGTACGGCGACCCGGACGCCGGTGTGCAGTTGATTCAGATCGTCTGCGACGCGCTCGCGGCCGTCGTGCTCTTCCTCATCGCGGCTGAGCTTCTGCCGCTCGCCGCGGGGACGGTCGCGGGGCTGCTGGCGGCCGTCGCGCCGCAGCTCGCCTGGAACTCCGTGCTGCTCCTGCCGGACACCGTCTCAGTCCTGCCGCTCCTGCTCGCGTTCTACTGCCTCCTCCGGGCGTCGAAGCAAGGCGGGGTCGTCGCGCTCGTCCTCGTCGCGGGCGTGCTCGTCGGAGTGTCCTGCTGGCTCAGGCCGAACGGTTTGCTGCTCGCGCCTTTCCTCTTGCTGTTCGCCCCGCTCCTGTTCGTGCGCGGCCGGAGGGCTCGGTGCGCGCTCGCGCTCGTGGGCGGGGCGCTGCTGGTCATCGCGCCGCTGACGATAAGGAACGCGGTCGTGTTCGGCCGCTTCATCCCGCTCTCTCTGGGCGCGGGGCAGACGTTGCTCGAAGGCATCGCCGACTACGACAAGGAGAAGCGGTTCGGCATTCCCGAGACTGACCTCGGCATCATGACGAAGGAGGCGGAGGAGCAGGGCCGGCCTGACTACAAGCTGACCCTCTTCGGGCCGGACGGCGTCAGGCGCGAGCGCATGCGCGTGGCCTGGGCCGCGCGCGTCATACGCGAGCACCCGCTCTGGTTCGCGGGCGTGATGGTGCGACGCGCCGGCTCGATGTTCAGGCTTGAGCGGACGCGTCTGCTCGCGGCCGGCCCCGCCGTCACGCGCCCCCTGAGCCCGCCGCCGGACGTGCAGCCCACGACCCTCTTCGACCCGCAACAGTTGCTCGCGCGAGGCTCCGTCAAATCGCCGCAGGCCGAAGCTTCCCTGACGAACGACGGCGAGGCGCTGTACTTAAAGGGTGACGAGTCCAAGTACGATGTTCAGTTCATCGGCCCCGCGGCGGCGTTGCGGCCGGGCGCCGAGTACGTCTTCAAAGTCCCGTTCAAGGTCGAAGAGGGGCGCGTGAGCGTCGGCGTCTACGGCGACCTTTCTGATGAGCCGTACGTCTCAACCTTCTTAGACCCTTTGGAGGGCGTGGCGGCGGCCGAGCAGCCGTTGAGGACGGTAGACCTCCCACTCGTGACCGCGTGGGGTGAAGACAACGTGCGGCTGGTTGTAGCCAACGGCGCGTCGAACCCCGTCCGGCCCGTCGTGCGGATCGGGGCGGCGAAGCTGTTCGAGCTGGGGCCTGCCTCCAACCTCTGGACGCGCCACCCGCGGCTCGTGCTCCGCGCCGTCCAGAGGCTCTTCATCACGGCCGTCTTCCTGCCCCTGTACCTCCTGGGTGCGTTTCTGCTGGTCGCGGCCGGGCGCTGGCGCGTGCTGCTCACGCTCGCGGCAGTCCCCGCCTACTTCTTCTGCGTCCAATCCGCCGTGCACACGGAGTACAGGTACGTGATGGCGATACACTACTTCTTCTTCATCCTCGCGGCGGTGGCCCTGCACTTCGGGGCGGCCTTTGTGTGGAGTGCAGTCTCGTCCGCGGTGTCGAGGCGTGCGAAAAACGTCCCGCCCGCGGCGGCCTGAGCGTGCGCCGTGCGGCCGCTTGTCAAGCCCTGTCGCCTGCTATAAATTGAACGGTTGCCGCCGCCCGCCTGTCGTCGCCCTACGCGCCTACAGAGATACTCCCGACGCTTTAAGAGGGGCGCGAGCGTCGCCGACCGAGAGGTAAGTTTGATGGCCGAGAAGTCTGCCAAAATTTCCGAGTTCGTTCCCGAGAGAGCGTTCGGGCCGCTGCCCGCGGGCGGGCTGGGGTACGCGCTGGCCGCGCTGGGGTTCGTGCTGACGTTGGCCGCCTTCTACCCCGGTTACATGTCGCCGGACTCGATGGCGAACTGGCTGGGCGGGCGGCAGTGGCTCTTCAAGGACGTGAACGGGCCGGTGATGACGGCCGTGTGGGGCTTGATTGATAGCGTCGTCCCCGGCCCGGCCGGGATGCTCGTCTTGCAGAACCTCGTCTTCTGGGCAGCCCCCGCAGGATACAGGCGCGCGCCGTGGCTGCGCTCGCTCGTGCTCGGGGTTCTCCTTGTCCTGGTGGCCTTCATGCCGCAGGTCTGGTCGCAGATGAGTACCATCTGGAAAGACACGGGGCAGGCGGCCACGCTGTTTCTCGGGTCGGCGCTCATCTATCACGCAGGCCGGACGAATTCGAAGACCTCGTTCTTCGCCTCCTTCCCGTTCCTTCTCTACGGGTACGCCGTCCGTCTGAACTCCGTCGCGGCCATCCTGCCGCTGGCTCTGTGGGCCGGTTACGTGGCGTGCGGTCTGTTCGGGCGGCTGAAAGGGAGGCGTGAGGCCGGCTCCCGTGCGCTGCCGCTCGCCGTCGGCGTCGTCATCTTTCTCATGCTCTCGGGCGCGACCTTCGTCACGAACCGCGCGTTAACGAAGGGGAAGACGGTCTACCCGTTCCATCAAGTTTATCTCTACGATCTCGCGGCGATCTCGAAGGCGCGCGGCGAGAATTTGTTCCCGGCCTACATCTCCGAGAACAAGAACTTCTCGCTGGAGAAGGTCTTCGCGCGCTACAACATCTACTCGGTCAACGACCTCATCTGGGACGACAGCCCGAACCCCGGCGACAAGGCCGTCCTCGAATTCATGTACGACCCGGTCGAGCCCGGCGGCGAGGTCGGCGCGAAGATGGAGGAGCTGCGGTCGAAGTGGCTCCGGGCCGTCTGGGAGAACAAGGGTACTTACCTCTACCATCGCTGGCGCATCTACGCGCAGCTCAACGGCTTCACGACCAAAGGGGTTTCGAACCCCTACTGGGTCGCGGCCTTCGACGCCAACCCGCCCGAGTTCAGGAACACGCAGAACGGTTTGAATCGCGCGCTGATGGAGTACTATCGCCTGCTCTGCCGCTCGCCCTTCTTCCGCGGGGCGTTCTGGATACTGATCTGCTTCGGCCTCGTCTACCTTGCCCTGAAACGTAGGCTGCGCGACGACTGGCTGGTCGTCCTCGTGCACGCCGCGAGCAGTCTCCTTTACGCGGGCTCCTACTTCTTCACGGCGCCCTCGACCGAGTTCAGGTATCTGCTTTGGACGATGATCGCCTCGGGGGTCGCGCTGTCGTTCGCCATCCACCTGACCCTCGTGCGGAGGGCCGAGCGGCGCGCGGACGCCGCCGTTTGAACGTCAGAACTTATCGGCGCGGCGGGGCGTAAAGCGGGCAGTAGTCCTAACGCCGCCCGAGCCACAGGTGAAAGAGATGTTTTGTCCCAAGTGCGGTCAGCAGTCTTCAGACGAGGTTCGCTTCTGCCCGAAGTGCGGGCTTTCACTCGCGGGGCTCCCTGCCTACGTGGCGGGCAACGAGTACGCCCCGGCCCGACCCGACCCGTCGCGGCAGGCGGAGATGACGACGAAGCGCCGGGGGACGCGCCGCGGGGCGAAGCTCATGTTCTTCAGCGTCGTGCTGTTCCCAATCTTCTTCGGGCTCTGCTTCCTCGTGGACAACCCCGCCCCGCTCTTCGTCCCGTTCACGGTCTTCCTGGCGGGGCTCGTGATGCTCGTCTACGCGCGCCTCTTCGGCGACGAACTCATCCCGGTCAATGCCCGCGAGTCGCGCAGAGACCTCCGCCCCGCCGCGGCACGGGCCGCCCACGGCGCGCCGCCCGGGCCCCGCGGTGCGCCGGCCGCCCGACGGCCTGGCCGTCGCGGTGGCCACCGGCGAGGGCGCGGTCTGGATCGCCGTGCGCAGTCGCGACCCCGACTACGAGGGACCCGAGCGGATCGTCAAGGT
>CAXTSK010000450.1:0-4720 GCA_964246655.1 uncultured Pyrinomonadaceae bacterium | reverse complement strand
GGCGGCCGCGCGCCTGGCTGCGTGGGGGGCCGCGCGTCCGGTTGAGCCGACGAAGGCGGAGGGGCAGAAGACCGAGGCGGCGAAGCAGCCCGCCGACGCGAAGAAGATCGACGCGGCGCGTCTGCTCGAAGACGTGCGCGCGCTCTCGGCCGACTCGATGGAGGGGCGCGGGGCCGGGACGAAGGGCGGGGCACTGGCGCGCGCCTACGTCGAGCGACGCTTCAAGGAAGCTGGACTCGCGCCGCTCTGGCTGACCTTCGAGCAGATGTTCGAGCTGCCCTCGAAGGGCAAGGGCGTGAACGTGGTCGGCTACGTGAAGGGGACGAAGTACCCGGAGCGCCTCATCGTCGTCTCGGCGCACTACGACCACCTCGGCGTGCGCGACGGGCAGGTCTACAACGGGGCGGACGACAACGCCTCGGGCGTCGCGGTGCTGCTGCAACTGGCGGCGCACTACGCAGGCGCGGCGCGGCCCGAGCACTCGATGCTCTTCGCCGCGCTCGACGCCGAGGAGATCGGGCTCGTCGGCGCGCACGAGCTGGTCAAAAAGTTGAAGGCGGAGAAGCGCAACGTGGCGCTCGACGTGAACCTCGACATGGTCGGCCACAGCGAGCGCGGCGAACTATACGCCTCGGGCACATACTATACGCCGGGGCTCCGGCCCGCGCTCGAACGCGTGGCGGCCGCCGCGCCCATCAAACTCCTCATCGGCCACGACCGCCCCGAGCAGGGCCACGACGACTGGACGAACCAGTCAGACCAGTACGCCTTCCACAAGGCCGCCATTCCCTTCGTCTACTTCGGCGTCGAAGACCACAAGGACTATCACAAGCCCTCGGACGACTTCGACACCCTCACCCAGGACTTCTTCGTCGGCGCCGCCGAGACCGTCTTCGAAGCCGTCCGCGCGCTCGACGCCGAACTGGAAGCCGTCTCGAAGGCCGACGCGAAGAAGTAGCGCCCGCGCGCGAGGCTAGAGGCCGAAGGTCTGTTTGGTGTCGATGACGACGGTCTTGGCGCCGCGGCGCTCGACCTTGGCGACGAGGTCGCTGGTGCCGCCGGGGCCGTCGCCCGTCGGCTCCCTGTCCCAGAGCGCGATGAGCGTGACGCAGTCGTCGCCGCCCGCCGCCAAAGCGTTGTGCAGCATCCAGAGGTTGTTGCGCTGCCAGATGTTGTAATCCCGCTTCGAGCGCAGCCAGGCCGGCAGGTACTCGGCCTTGTCGGCGGGCTCCTCGCTCAACTCGCTTAACACGCGCACCTTCTCTTCACCGGACAGGCGCTCGTTGAGCTTCCGGAACCGCTCGACCCAATCCGGCCCGGCCGGCGCGACCGACGCCTTGACGTAGAGAGGGCTCGGGAGCGCGAGGTAGAGGTGCGTAGGGATGCCCAGCTCCTCGCAGACCTCTTGGAAGAGGATGTCGCCGCCGCTCGCGCCCCCGGCGATGCCGTAAGCGACGCCGTCGCCCGACTTCAGCTCAGCCTCGACGGCCTCCTTAATCTTCTGCCGCGCCTCGGGCTCCTTCTCTTTGGGGAAGCGCGGCGTCTTGCGCCCCGGCGCGTCGATCATGTGGCCGGTGAAGATGAGGACGCGCTGGCGCCCCTTTGCGGCGCCTTCGTCGTCGGGCAGGCCGGTGATTTTGATGACCTCATCGACGTTGGCCGACATCACGCCGAGCGCATGGTAGATGGCGAGCTGGTTGCGCACGGACTGCCACGCCTGGTCGGACGCGCCGTCCAGCGCATCCTGGTAGGCCGTGACGACCCACTCCGGGTTGTCCGAGGTGTAGCAGCGCAGGTCGGCGACGCTGACCTCCGCCCACTCGTCCTTCTCGCCCTCGCGCTCAAGCCGCCGCATGTTGGTGTCGAGCGAGACCTGGACGGCGGCGGCGAGGCGGCCGGCGTGCTCCTCCAACTCCTCCCGTTCGTTGTCGGCGCTCTTCTGGTTCTTGAAGCGCGCGGCCCACACCTTGGGCTGCGCCGCGGCCAGCTCGGTCATCACCTTGAGCATCGCCAGCGCGTTGAGCCCGGGGTAGAAGTGGTTGAGGTCTTCTTCGAAGGCCCGCTCGTAGTTCTCGAACGACTCCTTGAGGAGGCCGGAGCGGAGCGCGGCCGCGGCCTTCGCCTGGGCGTCGGGCAACTCCTTCCACGCGGCCTGCCACTGCGACTTGGCGTTGCGGGCCAGCAGGGCGTGCACCTCGGCCCTGTCCTTCTTCTCGATCTCCTTCACGTCGAGGGCGCGCCCCAGCGCCTGGTTCGAGCGGGTCAGGTCGTCGAGCCGGTGGTAGATCGTGCCGAGCAGGATGTTGGCCTCAAGGTCGTGCTCCCCTTGGTTGCGGCGGACGGCCTCCCAGGTGTTCTTCGCGCCCTTGAAGTCTTTGAGCTTGTACTGGGCGCGCCCGACCGCGCGCAGCCCTTCGGTCTCCCAGTTGAAGCCCCGCGCCTCGGCCGCGAGCAGCCCGAGGTCGCCGAGTTGTCGGGCGGCGGTGGCGCGCTCGACCTCCTCGCCGAAGCCGAGGGGGACGACCAGGAAGCGCGACTTGTCCTGCTCCCTCATGTTCGGGAGCGAGGCGAAGACGGGGCTGTTCGTCTTGCTGGAGTCGATGGTGGCGCGCAGCGCCGCGTAGAGCTTGTCCACCTCGCCTTCGAGCGCGGCCTTGTCGTAGGTGAAGTAGCGGTCGGTCTGGAGGTCGAAGGGGAACTTGTCCGCGTCGGAGCGCAGGAGGAAGGTGTGCTTGTCGCGCAGCGCGTGGCGGATGCCGAGTTCGTAGAAGACGTTCGCGTTGTGGATCGAGAGGTCGGCGACGACGAGGTCGGCGGTCAGCAACTCCTGGAACATGTCCTCGCGGATGTTGCCCTGGCCGACGATCTCGCCGGTCGTGCGACCCGTCACGCCGAGGCGCGTGAGCACGGGGTCGATCAGCTTTGCCTCGACCTCGTTGAAGTCGATCTCGTTACCCTTGAGGTCTTGCTTCTTGCCGAAGGGGCGGATGATGAAGGCGCGCATGGCTGTTCCTTAAGTGTGGCGAAGCGTTCAGTAGAACTGGCCGAAGCGTTCGAGGGCGAAGTGTTCGAGCTTGACCTCTTTGGCCAGCGCGTTGCCGACGCGGACGAGGTCGGGGACGTACTCGACCGAGTCGAGCTTCGAGACGTTGGCCGGATCGATCTTGCCGAGGCCGCGCTCTTTGAGCCACTCCACCGACAGCTCGGCGTTGTAGCGCGCGTAGAGGAACTGGCGGCCGAGGTCTTCGGAGAGCGGGACGGGCTTGCGCTCGTCGCCCTCGCCGCGGCGCGGGACGAGGTCGCCCAGCTCGCGGTCGATGGGCGCGCCGTGGACGCAGCGGCCGATGGTGCGGCAGTTGATGTCCTGATCGATCTGCGCGCCGTACATCAGCGCGCCGGGGAAGCTGACGAGGTTGGCGACGGCGTTCTTGGCCCCCATGTCCGCGCTCAACGTCGCCGCCGAGCCCGTGCCGACCGACATCACGAGCAGGTGGTTCTCGCCGGTCTTCCAGCCCAGCCCGTAACACTCCTGCGTCGC
The DNA here is from genome assembly GCA_964246655.1 of uncultured Pyrinomonadaceae bacterium. Taxonomy (GTDB): domain Bacteria; phylum Acidobacteriota; class Blastocatellia; order Pyrinomonadales; family Pyrinomonadaceae; genus QHXN01. The sequence continues at coordinate 1,182 of CAXTSK010000450.1, read as the reverse complement.
CATCCGCGCGATGAGGAAGGCGGGGTTGTTGTAAGGCGTGAGTCCGCCGTCCTCGAAGAGGAAGGTGCGCGAGGCGTCCTTCGGATCCCACTGGAGCACCTCGGGCGGGAAGAAGACGGGCGCGGCCGTCGAGGCGCGGACGAGTTGCCAGATAGGGATTTGCAGGTTGCGGTCCTTGCGCGCCGGGTGGTTGTAGCGTGCGAAGGGGTTCGAGCTGATGGGCCACGGCGAGTCGGTCGAGACGTTGCGCGTGACGACGAGCAGCAGCGACTTCAGCTTGTTCGAGCCGAGGTCGGTCTTCGGGCCGTAGGTCTTCTTCAACTCCTCGGTGAGCGGCTCCTTCTTGTAGAGGTTGCGCAGGCGGTCGAGGATGAAAGCCTTCTCGAACATCTTCGGCCCCGTCGCGATGTAGAAATCCGACAGCTCCTTCGCCGACATGCCGATGGCGAGGCCGGCGGCGATGATGGCGCCCGTGCTCGTCCCGCCGATGTAGTCGAAGAAGTTGCACAGGCGGAACGCGTCGCCCTGTCCGCTGCGCTCGCGCAGCATCTCCTCCATCCGTATAAGCACCTGGAGCGTCAGCACGCCGCGGATGCCGCCCCCGTCGAGCGCCAAAAGCTTGCGCGGCGTCTCCTTCGTCTTCTCGCCGAAACGCTTCTCCAAGTGCCCCCAAGAGGGCTGTTTGTCTGCCATGTCTCTCTCCTCGGGTGTGATGTGGTAGGGCGCGCGCCGGGCTCGGGTTACGCCGGGCGCTCCGGACGTGTACACTTGACCGCCGCGGCGTGTCAATGAAATTCTGACCGGCGACGGACTCGAAGCGAAGGGTGCGCTACAGACGTGGAGACACTTTTAAGCGAGGCGGAGGTGCGCGTGCTGGGGTCGCTTGTGGAGAAGCAGGTGACGACGCCCGACTACTACCCTCTGACGATGAACGCGCTGGTGCACGCGTGCAACCAGATTTCGAACCGCGACCCCGTCGTGCAGTACGACGAGCGGCAGGTCGAGGAGGCCGTCGATGTCTTACGCCTGAAGAACCTCGTCTACATTTTCTACGGCGCCGAGAGCCGCGTGCCGAAGTATAAGCACATGACGCGCGAGGTCTACACGCGCTCGGCGCCGGAGCTGGCCGCGCTCTGCGTGCTGATGCTGCGCGGGCCGCAGACCGTGGGCGAGGTGCGCGGG
>CAXTSK010000449.1:0-4744 GCA_964246655.1 uncultured Pyrinomonadaceae bacterium | reverse complement strand
CCGGCGAGGGGCACACCCTGACCGCCACGCTCGGTCCTAACGGCATCGAAATCCTGATGGCCAGCGGCGAGGGAAGACGCATCCGGGCGATGCTGTCCGAGGCCATCGAAGAGGTGAGTACTGATCCCAAGTGGAAGGGCAATAAGCAGCACAACACTCTCGTCACCCTGAAGAATGCGCTGGCGGACAGCGACGAGGCGAAGCTCCATCAGGATTGGATCCTCGCGGGCGCGCGCGACCCGAGGGGCGGCAAGAAGATCGACTTCGAGCCCTGGATGGACATCAAACTCGCGCAGATCATCGGCGACCTCAGCAAGCTCAAAGGCATCAAGAGCCTCGACGACTTCCGCGCGAGTACGCCGCCACGGCGCTACCTGCCCTCCGGCTACGACGTGAGGGCGAAACTGTACGAGCGGGGCAGCGGATGGTCTACGACTCAGAAGAACACCACCAAGGATGGTAAGAAGGACATCAAGCAGCGGATCACCGACGCACAGGCGCTGCTCGCCACCAACCCGGCAGGCGCCTCGATTTTGTGGAACGACCTCATCCGCGAGGATAAGATTCCGACCTGGGCCACAATCACCAGCTTTACCCCGAAAGACGTTGACACGACCGAATATCACGTAGATCACGTCCGCCCGCTCGCCCTGAACTGGGAGGTTGACGGCGGGAACAACGCGAAGGACGACACGTTCCGCCGGGACGTGACCGTCAGCTCCACTAACCTCAACCTCATCACGAAAGAGGCTAACCTGAAGAAGGGCGGGATGGGAGGCCACTACGTCCCGTGGGTCTTGCCCGACTTCGCCAGTGAGTACGCCGCGGGAGGCATCGAAGGGGCGCGCGAGATAGACGGCAAGCCGTTCACCGACGCGTCGGGTAACGAGATTCCGTAGGGGCAGGTATGAACATAAGTCTCAAGACGTTGACGCCGAGCAACCGCCGGCCTATTTACACGCTCGACGTGCACCCAGACGACCGGCAGCTCGCGCTCGGGCAGCAGTCCGACGACGAAGGCAACCCGTACCTCGGCCTGTGGAACCTGGACGACTTGCAACTCGTCTCGGCAGTCGAGAGCGGGGCCCACGGGTTGGCGCTCATGGCCCGCTACGCGCCGGACGGCCGGACGCTGGCTTACGTCAACAGCGACCTCGTCGTGCGCTTCTACGACCTCGCGCGGCAGGAGAAGCACGTGCCGCAGCTCGACAACCCGAACGTCAAGTGGCTCTCCTACGCGAGGCGGGCCGACCGGCTGGCCCTCTCCGGCGCCCTGACGCAGGTCTGGGACGGAGGCCGGCAGGGCGTCATCTGGACGCTGCCCGGCCAGACCGCAGTGACGGATCGCGCCCACGTGCCGGCGGTGGCGGGACTGAGTGCGGACGGAACGCGGGTGGCGGTGGCCGGCGCGGAAGACGACAAGTTACTCATCTTCGATGTCGAACGGGGCAGCAGGGAGCAGGAGCTTGAGGGCGCGCCGCGCCAGGCGCGTTGGGTGAGTTTCGACCCGAGCGGGCGGTACGTGGCGGCCATCGAATGGCTCTCGCACGGCACACTGCTCTGGGACGTGCGGAGCGGCGAGCAACTCCTGCCGCAACTCTTCAACTCGCGGCGCGAGTCACTGTGGTCGCTCTGCTTTCATCCCGACGGCGAGCACCTCGCGCTCGGCATGTTGTCGGGTTACGTCCTCGTCGTCAGGCTCGCGGACGGCGAGTACGTCGTCGATCAGCGCGCACACGCCGGGCGCGTCTGGGACCTGGCTTTCACCCCCGATGGCAAACACCTGATCTCAGGCGGGGACGACGCGGTCGCTTACGTCTGGGAGCTGAGCTGAGGGCCTTGAGTTCGCACGGAGGTGACGTGATGACACCGATTCAAACGAAGACCAGCGAAGAAGAGAGGATTCAACTGTTCCGCCAACTGCTGGCCGGGGTGTCGCTTGCTTCCGAATACGTCAGGTGCGCCTTCGACCTTCAGCTCCAGGGCAAGTTTGACGAGGCGAAGATGGTGTACGAGCAAGCTCTCGGGGCCGATTCCCGAAACGTCTACGCCCTGAACAACCTCGGCCAACTGCTCCTCCAGCGGCAGGAGGTCGAAGGGGCTCTGCCGTTCTTGCGGCGCGCCGTCGAGCTGGAGCCGGGTTATGCGCTGGCGCATAACAACCTCGGCAACGCCTATTTCCAGATGGGGCTCGCGGAGGAGGCGCTGGGGCAGTACCGCGAGGCCGCCGACGCCGACGCGACCTACTCGATACCGCACCGTAATCTCGCGCTCGCCCTCCACCTGCTCGGCCGACGCGACGAGGCCGTCGAAGAGTATCGGACATACTTCTGCCTCGCGCCCGCGGGGACGAAGGACGCGGACGCGCACTTCAACCTCGGCGTGATGTTGGAAGAGGGCGGCAACGTAGACGAAGCGGTCGAGGAGTACGCGCGGGCTCTGGCCGACGACCCGCGACACTTGAAGGCGCTGAACAACCTCGGCCTCGTCCACTTCTCGCGCGGCGAGATGGAAGAGGCGGCGTAGTTCTACCGCCGCGCGCTCGAAGCGGACGAACGGTTCGCGCTCGCGCGCTACAACCTGGGGCTCGCGCTCGCGGCGCGGGGTGAGCACAAGGCGGCGGCCGAAGAGTTCGAGCGCGTGCTGGCGCTCGCGCCCGACAACGTGCAGGCGGCGAGCAACCTCGGCGTGCTCTACACGACGCTGGGTCGCTGCGACGAGGCCGTCGAAATCTTCGAGAGGCTCGTCGCCGCGGAGCCCTCGCAGCCGACGCTTCGGTTCAACCTCGCGCTGGCGTACCAAGGGAAGGGCATGGGCGGGAAGGCGGACGCGGAGTTGCGCGAGGTGATCGAGCTTGAGCCGCCGGGAAGCCCCCGCGCCGAGCGCGCGCGGCGCGAGATGGCTTCGGCGTTTTGAGTCGCGTTGAAGACGAAGTGCAGGGAGGCGAAGTTGAAGAAGGGCGAGACGAAAGGCGTGCGTGAGGACAGGCTGTCGGGCATGATGCCCGACCCGTCGCGCCTGTCCGCCGTGTCGCGGTCGCCGCTCGTGCGTGCGGGCTCGCGCTGGCTCTCGTTCGCGCGCGGCCTGTCGCGCGGCCGCGGGCGAAGCATGGCCGCGGCGGACACGCTCGCCTTCATCGAATCTCTGTACGGCGAAAAGTTTAAGGCTGTCGAGGGCGGCGCCTTCTCGCTCGACAAGGTCTACCGGACAAACGGCGGCGGCCTCTTCGTCTCTGAGACGCGGCTGAGCGTGAGCGTTCATCCGAGGTTCGACCTGCGCCTGATCAACGTCGCGGGCGGTCGCGCCACGTCGCAGGTCTTCTTTAAAGAAGCGCCGGGGACGACAGCCCTCACCCTGCTCACACACTCCGGCATGAGCGGCCGCGGTCAACGGCATGACGCGTCGCACGTCACGAACAGCGTCGTCTTCTCCCCTTCGTTGACGGTGCAAGCGTGGAACGTTCCGCCGTCAGGTGCCGAGAGAGTTTCGCCAACCTATAGCTATGTCTCCGTTCGCGCCCCGCGCGCGCAGAAGTCGCCGGGGCTCGAAGCATCGCGGCCCGAGGCGCGCGTCGAGCGCGTTGTGCGTGACGGCGGGACGACGGGCGCGGACGCCGAGACCACACGAGCGACTGACGCGCTTGCGCCCGCGGTCTTTCAACTGACACGGATCAAGACCGTCAACCAACCGCCGGCAGTCTCGAACACCGCGCCCGCGGCATCGGGCCTTCGACTGAAGAGCCTCGACCTCCGGCAGTCTTTCCTCCGCGCGCCGCGGCAGGAGTTCGTCAACGTCCTTCTCAAGACCTACCTCCCCTCGCTCGTGTCACGCGAAGTCTTGAGCGCGTGGACGACCAGAGAATTGTTGAGCGCGTCCCCGAAACGTGCGACGGCTCAAGGCGTGGCCGAGAGGCACTTCACACACGCGCCCAACGGCACGCAGGAGCGGCGGCCGACGGCGTGGACGTACGTGGAGCCGGCCCCGCGGCACGCGACGGGCGGCGCCAACGTCGAGGTACGCAGTGATTTCCGTTCGGCCGAAACGTTGAGGGAGCACGGGACCGTACTGCACACGTCGGTGCGCGACAGGCGGCCTCCGCTGTTACACGTGCTGCCGCCCGCGTCCCTGCTGTTGAGTCTGTCGGAGACTTCTCTGACGTTGCTTGAAGGAGGTGCCGGGCACATCACTTACCACTTGAGCGGTCATTCCCCCGCGCCTGCGCTTCAACTCCTCCGCACACACAGGGCAACGTCACACGCGCGCGAATACAAATCGAGCGACCGCGTCGCCGCGCCGTCCCTTCAACTTCTCCAAGCGCACACGTCGCCGTCGGGCACGCGCGAAGAGTCTGCGGCCGTTGACGCATCGCGCATGCTCGAACGGACGCTGCGGCGTCAGGCAACAGTCACGCGGGACGTGCTCTCGTCACTCCACGCGTTCGTCGAGCGCATTCACTCGACCGTCGCGGGTGCCGCGCACGCAGGCACCTCGACGTTCTTCACACGCCTCGGCTTCGAGGCGACGTTACGCCGCGGTCCTGGGCAAGCGATAGCGCAACGGCGCGGCGGCACGAGCAACGCGGCCCCGAGCCCCGCCACGTCAATCAACCTCTTCGGTCTGTCGGCCGAGTTCGTCCGCCGCGCGTCCGTCGCGGAGTTCATGCGCGAGTCTTCGACGCACAACGCTTCGACACACAACGCTTCGACGCACGAAGCGAGTGCACAGCTTCTACACGACCGTGCGT
>CAXTSK010000448.1:0-4767 GCA_964246655.1 uncultured Pyrinomonadaceae bacterium | reverse complement strand
CCGCACTCCGTCGGCAGTTCAATCCCGTGGCGCCTCGCCGCGTCGAGCAGGCACGTCCCATCCGCAACCAGCCCCGTGTGCCCGCCCACCGCGGTCTTCCACTCGACGTTGACGGTCATACACAACCTCACACTCAATTTGTCATCAGGGAGACAGGTGCAACTTACATCAGGCGGGTGGGAAAGGCAAAAGAAGGTGAGCAGTGAGCGGTGAGCAGTGAGCAGTAGGGAGTCAAAAGTTAAAGGCAGTCGAGTTCATCCGGCTGCCTTCTGTTTTAACCGCTTACTGCTCACTGTGTGTTCGGTGCCGAGGCGAAGCGCATGCGGGGCTCGGCGGCGGACTCGTCGGTGGGCGCGCCCGCCTTGCGCTGGCATTGGGCGCAGACGCCGAAGATGCGGAGGCTGTGCTGCGTGGGGCGGAACTTGTGCTTGGCGACGATGGCGTCCTGAATGGCTTCGAGTTCGGCCGAGAAGAACTCGATGGTCTTGCCGCACTCGGTACAGATCATGTGGTCGTGGTGCGGGTGGTTGTAGTTGTGCTCGTAGCGCGTGCGGCCGTCGCCGAAGCGCACCTCGCGCGCAAGCCCGGCCTCGACCAAAAGCTTCAGCGTGCGGTAGACGGTCGTGTGCCCGACGTTCGGGTCCTCCTCCTTGACGAGGTGGTAAAGGTCTTCGCTCGACAAGTGCTTCTCGGTGCGGAGGAACACGTCGAGGATGGTGTCGCGCTGCGCCGTCCGCTTCAACCCCGCGCGCTGGATGTGCCGGTGGAAAATCTCTTTCTCTTCAGTCATGTAACGCTGCTCCGCCCGCCGCCCTGACGAGGTTCCGCTGTGCGCCCAGTTTAACACGACCCCGCCCGCCGGAGCCCCGAATTTTGAACCCCAACGCGCCACGTGCTATCTTCCCCCCACAATGCCGGGGTGGCGAAATCGGTAGACGCAACGGACTTAAAATCCGTTGGCCGTAAGGCCGTGCGGGTTCGAGTCCCGCCCCCGGTATGACGAGAAAGAAAGAGGCGCAGACTGTTATGTCTGCGCCTCTTTCTTTATAGGCGGCAGGGAGTCTCGATAGTGTTCGCGCAAGTCACTGCGCGGGGTTGGCGACGTTGAAGACGACGCGCCAGGAGCCGCCGCGGTCGCGCTTCCAGACGCGCGCGTAGTGGCCCTTCTCCGACGGCCGCTCCGACCCCTTCGGTTGAATCGCGTAGGCGCCGTATGCGTAGCCGAGGTCGCCCGAGGCGGCCACGTCAACCTTCAGGGGCTCCCACGTGATGTACTCGCTCAGGACTTTGACTGCCTTGGCGAAGGACTCTTTGCCGACGGCGGGGAACGTGCCCTGCCTGTAGAACCTCAGGGACTCGTCGGCGCGCGCGAGGAGCGCCGTCCTGAAGCCCTCCGACGCGGAAGACTCGGAGAGCTTGCGCTCGGCCTCCGCGAGCGTTTGCCGCGCGTCCTCGACGTTGACCGTTGGAGGCGCCGCGGGCTTGACGTTCTTCATGAGCGAGGCCGGGTAGGTCAGGACGGTCTCCGTCGCGTCGGGCGCGGGGTGCTGTATGCCGAGGTCGAGCACCCATTTCCAGGAGCCGTCGGGCTGCTTGCGCCAGACGGTGAAGAAGTGGCCGGTGCCGTCGGGCTTCTCCTGCGTCGGCTTCTCGCGGAACTCGAACGGCCCCGTCGTCCAGCCGAGGTCGCCCGCGCGCGACACGTCGGCGTAGGTCGGCCACCACGTCAGCAGTCCCGTCGGCGCGGGGTCTCTCTTCGACCACGTCTCGATAGCGTTGACCGGGCCGTTCCGGTTGACGACGACGCCGTCCGGCGCGGCGTAGGCAAGAAAGGCCGGCTTCATCCCGTGGTCGATGGAGTGCTGCGCGAAGGCGTGCTCGGCCTCGACCACCGGCGCGAGCGCGGCCGGGAAGCGCTTCTCCTTGACGGGCAGCGGCGGCAACTGCGTCGGCAGACGCTTCGACTGAGCGGAAGACCCGACTGAGACTAACGCACACGCGGACAGCGAGACCGCGACGGACAACACCACGACTTTCTTCATCTTCATTCGCTTCACCCTTCGAATCAACGTGGAAGAGTTGCGTCAGGCTTAATGTCTCTTCGTGAGGTCGAACTGTTCGACGTATGCGGGCAGCGGCGTCCCGGCCGGCAACCGCGGGTCTGCCTCGGGCGCGCCGGGCTCGACGCCGAGCGGGAGGACGCCGGCCCAGACCGCGAGTTGATAATCTTCGTCGTCGTCGATGGGCGGGCCTGTCCGAACCTTGGCGGAGGCTTCGGAGAGTTGGATGGCGAGGACGGCCGTCGCGGCCAACTCCTGCGCGGTCGGCCAGCGTACGTCGGCCCAGCGGCCGGGCATGACGTGTTCGGTGAAGGCTTCGAGCGCCGCGTTCTTCTCCTCCTCAGACTCGACCGCCCGCGCGCGGCCGAAGACGACGACCGAGCGGTAGTTGATCGAATGATGAAACGCCGAGCGCGCCAGCACCAGCCCGTCCACGAGCGTCACCGTGACGCACACGTCCGCCCCGGCCGCGAGCGCCTTCTGCATCCGGCTCGCGCGCGCGCCGTGGATGTAGAGCACATCGCCCTTGCGCCCGTACGCGGTCGGGATGACGAAGGGATGGCCGCCCGCAACGAAGCCGACGTGGCAGACGAAGCCCTCGTCGAGAATCCCGTAGACGGTCTCGCGCTCGAACGACCCGCGCTTCGGCAGGCGCTTGAGCGTCGTCCGCGCGGTGGGGGAGAAGTCTTCGGCCGCAGGGGTCGCGGCGTCCTGCGTCGCTTCTGTCACGTCGTCCATCTTTTCTAAACGCCTTTCCGCTTCCAGAGTCCCTGCGAGGGGATGCGCAGCGCGCGGTTGAACTTGCTCGAAGCGTTCTCCCAAGCGATTGTCTCGGTCAGCTCGACGATCTCGTCGTCGTCGTAGAACTCGCGCAGCCGCGCGAACAGCTCGTCCGAAACGTCCCGGCCCGTCACGGTCATCGCGTCCGCATACCGAAGCGCGACGCGCTCGGCCTCCGAATAGAGCGGGCTCGTCTCGTAATCGTGGAGCGCGTCGATCTTCTCGTCCGAAACACCCAGCTCGCTGCCGACCGCAGCGTTGATGTCCTGTCAAAACTCGCAGCCGTTGTGCCAGGCCACGCGGCGGTTGAGGAGCGCGACGAGCCGCGAGTCGAGGAGCCCCGAGCCGTCAAGGCCCGTCCACATCGCGCGCACGCCGCGAAAGATGGTCGGCCGCCGCGCGTGGACTGTGTGGTTGATGAGAGGCGCGCCCCACTTCTCCGCCTGCGCCTTGAAGACGCGGCGCGCGTAGTCGTCGGCCTCTTCGGGTGTGACTCCCTTGATTCTCATTGCGCGGGGCCTCCTTGACCTCGCCCACCTGCGTTTCTACAATCGTCGGAGACAAGTTCCCCCAAAAATCCCTGGTTGGTAATTCTAATTTTAAGGGGTGAAATATGTCTGCACAAAGAAGTGACAACAGCCAGGGCGACACAGGGACGCGGGACATCACGTACGACCTCGTGAGCGTCATCTACCAAGCGCTTAGGGCAACAGTAGTAGACAGTAGTCAGTAGCCAGTAGAAGACATCGGCGGGCGTTGCGGGTTATAACCTGACGCCCGCCGATGTTGTCTTTACCTACTGACTACCGGCTACTGTCTACTGTCTACTGCGTTCAGTACTTCGGCACGCTCGGGTCTACGTCATTCGACCAGGCGGTGATGCCGCCCTTGAGGTTGACGAGCTTGCCCTTGAAGCCGGAGCGCGTGAGCGCCTCGATGGCCTTGGCGCTGCGGACGCCGCCCTTGCAGTGGACGACCGTCTCGCGCCCCTCTTCGATCTCGCCCATGCGCTCGGTGACCTGCCCGAGCGGGATGAGCTTGGTGCCGGGGATGCGCGCGATGTCGTACTCGTTGGGCTCGCGCACGTCGATGATCTGCAAGTCGTCGCCGCGGTCGATGCGTTCTTTAAGCTCGGTCGCCGTGATCTCTTCCATCCGTCCCTCCGTCTCAACGTTAGTCTGGACTGCGTCGGGCTGCGGCCCCAGTCCGCAGAAATGTTCGTAGTCGATCAGCTCCTTCACCGTCGGATTCTCGCCGCACACGGGGCACGCCGGGTCTTTCCGCAGCTTCAACTCGCGGAAGCGCAGCTTCCACGCGTCGAAGAGGAGCAGGCGGTTGATGAGCGGCTCGCCGCCCCCGAGGATGAGCTTGATGGCCTCGTTGGCCTGGATGGCGCCGATGATGCCGGGCAGCACGCCGAGCACGCCGCCTTCGGCGCAACTCGGCACAAGGCCCGGCGGCGGCGGCTCGGGATAAAGGCAGCGGTAGCACGCGCCGCGCGCGGCCCAGAAGACCGAAGCCTGACCCTCGAAGCGGAAGATGGAGCCGTAGACGTTCGGCTTGCCCGTCAGCACGCACGCGTCGTTGACGAGGTAGCGCGTCGGGAAATTGTCCGTGCCGTCCACGACCATGTCGTAGTCGCGGAACAGCCCCAAAGCGTTCTCGCTCGTCAGCCGCGTCTCGTACGCCTCAATCTTGATGTGCGGGTTGATGTCGCTCAGGCGGTCGCGCGCCGACTCGATCTTCGGCCGCCCCACGTCCTTCGTCCCGTGCACGATCTGGCGTTGAAGGTTCGAGGCGTCCACCACGTCGAAGTCAACGATGCCGAGCGTGCCGACGCCCGCCGCCGCGAGGTACATCCGCGCCGGGCTGCCCAGCCCGCCGGCCCCGACCACCCGCACCATGGCGTTCTTGAGCCGCTTTTGCC
>CAXTSK010000447.1:0-4780 GCA_964246655.1 uncultured Pyrinomonadaceae bacterium | reverse complement strand
AAGATATCATCTCGCCCCCCCCCCCCGCCTTTAAGTTTCCCTACCGGCTACTGTCAACTACTTGCCGTAGTTGATGGTGACGGTGACCTTGCCGTTGGGGACGTTGAAGGTCTGCGTCTGGCCGTTGACTTCGACCACGACGCTCCTGATCTTCTTGTTGGCGTCCGAGTGCTTGTGCTTGCCCTTGCCGTCCGGGGTGAAGTTGTTCTGGTCGAACTCGATGTGAACCGAGCCGCCGGTGATTACGATTGGTGGGTCTGCTTGGTTAGACATTTTCGATTCTCCTTAAGGGTTGAGGATTGTGGGGCGTCAGCGAGCAGCGGCGCTTGCCACGGAGTCGCCGAGTTCGCTGCGGAGCCACTGCATGTCCGGGCGCGAGCGGTAGCCAGCCGCCTCCGCCCCCAGACTCTGTTCGAACTGCGCGAGCGTTGCCGCGGCGCGGTCGAAGTAGTTGCGCGCCGCCTCGGGGTCGCGGGCGAGCCGGCTGGCCTTGCCCGCCACGACGAGCGTGCGCCATAGCGTGTCGGCGCGGCCGAAGCGGGTAGCGATGTCGAGCGCGCTCTCGGCCGAGGCGCGCGCCCCGGCGCCGTCGCCCGCTCTGAGCAGGACGAGGGCGAGGGCGTAGTGCGCGTGCATGGTGACCCAGTCGTCGGTGTCCAGCGCGGCGAGGCGCACCGCCTCCTGGCAGAGCGACCTGGCGCTGGCGTGCGCGCCGCCGAAGCTCTCGGCCATCCCGAGGTCGCTGTCGGCCCACGCGACCAGGCTGTTGCGACCCGGGCCGTCCGCCTTCAACACGGCGAGGGCGTCTCGGGCCCTCGCGGCCGCCTCGGGGTAGCGCTGCTGGCTGAGTTCCATCTCGGACTGATTGAGGCGGACGTGCACCGGCGAGCCCCGGCCCCCGCCGAGCGTCTGCGGGTCGGCCGACGCCAGCTCGTCGAGAACCTTCTCGGCCTCTTCGTAACGCCCGAGCGCCCAGAGCGAGCTGGCCATGTTCACCTGCGAGTAAGTGAGTAGCGACTGAATGCCGAGCACGCGGGCGGCGGGGACGCTCTGCTGGAAGTGGGCGAGCGCCGCCGCGTACTTCTCCTGCATGTTGAGCGTGGAGCCGACCTCGTGGTGGAGGCTGGCGACCTGCCCCGCGTCGCCCGACTGCTCGGCGTTGCGCAGCAACTCCTCCTGGAGCTTGAGCGCGCCGTCGAAGTCGCCCCGCTGCTTCCTACTCCGGGCGATGATCATCGAGGCAAGGTCGGCCTCGCGCCGGTAGCCGCCCTGGTTGAAGTAGTCGCGCGCCTTCTCGGCCAGTTGCTCGGCCTCGTCGGGCTTCCCTTCGCGCTCGCGCACGCTCGACAGGTTGGAGTAGGCCAGCGCCTCGTAGCGCTTCAGCTTCGAGTTGCGCGCTAACTGGAGCGCCAGGTTAAAGTTCTCCTCCGCCCCGCGCGGGTCTCTTCGGTTGAGGAGCACGACGCCGAGCGTGATGTAGCCGTTCGCCACCTGGTCGTTCATGCCGTTCGACTGCGCCATCATGACCGCCTCGCGCGCCGTCTTCTCGCCGTCCTCCTGGAGCGGCGCGAGCTGCAACATCGCCTGCACCTGCTGGTACTTGTTGCTCGTCTCCTGGGCGAGCCGGAGCGCCTCCTCGAACTCGGCCCGCGCCTCGGTTGCCTTCTGGAGGCTGGCGAAGAGCTTGCCGCGCTGGTAGCGCACGGCGGCCTCGCCCTCCTTGTTGCCGCGCTCGGCGTAGAGCTTCTGCGCGCGTTCGAGGGCGTCGGCCGCGCCGGCCTGGTTGCGTTGCCGCGTGTGGAGCGCGCCGAGGCGGAGGAAGGCGGCCGCGTACGAGTTGTCGCGCTCGCTGGCGGCCGTGTAGCTGTTGATCGCCTTCGTGACCTGGTTGTTGCGCTCGTAGGCGCGCCCGAGGTCGAGGTGCGCTTCCGGCCGCCGGTCGTCGAATTCGACGATCTTCTCGTAGCTGCGGATGGCGCCCTCGTTGTCCCTACTCACCGTCGAGCGGATGGCTTCGAGGTAGAGTGCATCCTCGCGCGGGTAGACGTTGAAGTCGGGCACGAGCGTGGAGACGGCGATCATCTCGTCCTTGGCCTGGTCGAGGAAGTCCATCTCCAGCAGCGTCTCGGCGAGGCGCGCGCGAGCGAGCGCGAACTTCTTCTCCTTCTCGACCGCCTGCGTGAGCAGGCCGCTCGCCTTGTAGTACGAGCCCTCGCGCATCGCGTCCACGCCCTGCTGGTAGAGCTTCGCCACCTCCGGCCCCGGCCTGTACGCGGAGGGCTGCCGTATGTACCACACGACCCAGATGAGGAGCCCAAGCCCCACCAGCGACGCCAGCAGCGCGAGCGGCGAGAACTTCGGGCGGCGCAGACCCTCGGCCATCGTGATGAGCGCGCTCGAACGGTGGCCGTAGTCCGCGCCGGCCAGGCGCAGCGTCGGCACGGTGTCGGAGGCGGGCAGCCTTGAGCGCATGCGCGCCAGCTCGGCCACGAACTCTTCGGCCGACTGGAAGCGGTCTTCGGGCTTCTTCGAGAGCGCCTTGAGCGTGAGGCGGTCGAGTTCCGCCGGGACGCGCGGGTTGAAACGCGAGGGCGGCGGCGGGTCGAAGTGGAGCACCTGCGCACCGATCTCGATGACGTTGGCGCCGGAGAAGGCGGGGCGCCCCGTCAGGCACTCGTAGAGCAGCGCGCCCAAGGCGAAGAGGTCGCTGCGGCCGTCCACCTTCGCGCCGCGTGCCTGCTCGGGGCTCAGGTAGAGCGGCGTGCCGATGACCACGTCCGAGCGCGTGCGCGCGGTGAGGAGCGTCTGCGCCTCGGCGCCGTTCGTGCCGTTGGACGACTCCTCGTGGAGCTGCTTGGCGAGTCCGAAGTCGAGGACTTTGACCGTGCCCTCGTCGTCGATGACGACGTTCGAGGGCTTCACGTCGCGGTGGACGACGCCGAGGCGGTGCGCCTCGGAGAGGGCGCGGGCCACCTCGCACGTGACCTCGACGGCGCGCGCGACGCTGATGCCCGGCCCCGCGAGCATTTCGCCGAGCGTCTGCCCCGAGACCAGCTCCATCACGATGAAGGGCTGCCCCTCTTCGGTCTCGCCGAAGTCGTGGACGGCGGCGATGTTCGGGTGGCGGAGCTTGGAGACGGCGCGCGCCTCGCGCAGGAAGCGGGCACGGTAGTGGCTCTCGTCGCGCCCCGCGTGCGGAATCTTGACGGCCACGCGGCGGCCGAGCACGGTGTCCTCGGCCACGTACACGACACCCATCCCGCCCTCGCCGACCTGGCCGAGTATTCGATAGCGCGAGATGTTTTTGCCGATCATTGCGGGTCAGAGACGGCCGGGGGCCACCGGCGCGATGCGAAAGGGACAGAGGTTCTAACAACTCAGGAGCGCTCGGCCGCTACACGCGGCCCGGAGCGCCCCGACTCCAACGCGCCGCCATTCTCCTCTAAAGCCGTGACCTTTTCAAGAAGGAAGAAGGTGAGAAAAATGGTTGCGCGGCGCGCGTGGTTTTAGGCATACTCTTGCGCATTCAGGTTCCTGCTCTCGCGCGGTCGGAGGCGGCCGCGCCTGCCCGCGACTGTTGAGGCGACGGTGTTCGGCTGAAGGAGAGTGAGGTTGGTCAGTTGGTTTGAAGCCGCTCTCGCCCTCCAGCCAGAGCACAAGGGCCGTCTTCAAGTCGCCGCCCTCGCCGCCGCAGTGGTCGAAGCAGAGTCCTGCTCCCCGCTCATCGAAGACTTCACGCACGCGACGAGTTCCGGCCCGTGCTTCACTTCCAGTAAAGGATAGAGAGAGATGAGCACGAGACTTTACGTCGGGAACCTTAACTTCCGCACGACCAGCGACGAGCTGCGCGAGATCTTCTCGCAGGCCGGCGAGGTCGAGAACGCCACGGTGGTCGAAGACCGCGACACGGGGCGCTCGCGCGGCTTCGGCTTCGTCGAGATGGCGACGGCCGAGGGCGCGGCCGCGGCCATCGAGCAGTTCAACGGCAAGGAGTTCGGCGGCCGCACGCTGACGGTCATCGTGGTGACCGCGGCGGCTACGGCGGCGGCGGCGGAGGCCGCGAACGCGAGCCGCGATGGTGATAAAGCAGTAGGCAGATGGCAGTAGGCAGTAGGCAGTTAAGGCCGGAAGCCTCTTAATGAATCTGCTAAACCGAATCGGGGGCGGCGAGTTATTAAGACTCGCTGCCCCCGATTATTTCAGAGGCACTATTTTAATATCGAATTGCACTGAAAGAAGAGGATCGTTGAGCGCTGAGACCTATTCCGCCCCGCTCAACAATGCGCAACTTGAAACGAAAGGCGAAACTCTCGTTTCAGTGCAATCTGGTATAAGTATGTGCCGTTTTGCCTTAACTGCCTACTGCCATCTGCCTACTGCCTACTTCCTTTCCGCCGGCGTGACCTTGAGCGTGAGGCGTTGGCCGTCGCGGAGGAGTTCGACTTCGTACTCCTGCCCGGCCTTCATCTCGGAGAGCGCCTGTGTGTAGTCGTAGACGTTGCGGATGTCGCGCCCCGCGAGCTTGACGATCTTGTCGCCGGCCTTGAGCCCCGCGGCCGCGGCGGGCGAGCCTTCGCGCACGGCGTCGAGCTTGAGGCCGTCGGTCGATTCGCCGTAGGAGGGCACGGTGCCGAGCGAGACGCGGAAGGTCGTGCGCGTGTTGGCCTCGGCCTTGGCGACGGCGTAGGTCGGGCGCGAGTCCGACCGCTGCAAGCGCAGGACGATGTCGCGCACGAGCCCGAGCACCTGTGCCTCGCCCTCGTAGTTGATACGGTCGGCC
>CAXTSK010000446.1:0-4789 GCA_964246655.1 uncultured Pyrinomonadaceae bacterium | reverse complement strand
CGCTTCCCGATGCGCAAGCCCCGGATGGAGAGCCGGCCCGGTCGTGCACCGGGCCCGGTGCCCCGCCCCGCCCCGGGCCGCGCGCCGGCGGCCGGCCCGCGCGCGCCCCCGCCGGCCCCCCCGCCCCCGCGCCGCGCGCACGCGCCGCGCAGCGCCGCCAGGTGCGAGCTCTCCTCGCGCGTGTAGTTGCCGAAGACGAGCGCGCGGCGCGGGAGCGGCGGGAGCGGCGGGCGGCGTGCGAACAGTTCGAGATCGACGGAGTTGGGGAGGAGGCGGACGCGCGACTCCTCGACGCCGTCCTCGTAGACGAGGCGGTCGCGGCACGTCTCGTCCACAGCGATGAAGCGCAGGATGCGCGGGAAGCGCGGCGCGAAGGCGTTCAGCCCGTACCAGTCGTGGCAGACGTAGGCGGCCGGCACTTCGTGGAAGCGCAGCAGCGCCGCCATCGTCGGCAGGTGGTGCTGCCCGTAGACGAGGTCGGGCGTGAAGTTGATGTCGTCGAGCCTGCTGACGACGGGGATGGTCAGGTCGCGTATCTCTTCGGCGACCGCGCCGGGTCGGGTCGCGTAGACGACGGGCGCGTGCCCCGCGCGCAGCATCGCCAGCGCCACGTCGCGCACGTACATCTGGCTGCCCCCGCGCCGGTCGAGCATTTCACAGGTGACGAGAATCCGTAGTTTCTTCATAGGCATCCGCGGCGATGTCACGGGAGCGGTCTAAAAGTAAGCGCGGTCTAAAAGTAAGTGGAGGCGGTGAGATTATCAACTCGCCGCCTCCGCTTCTTTCAGGCTGATTCGTTAAGAAGGTTTTCAGTCTTAACTGCCTACTGCCATCTGCCTACTGCCTACTACTTTTCTCCCTTGTCCGGCTTCGGCGAATTGTAGAACTGGCGGGCTTTGACGACGAACTCCTTGTCGTCATAGACGCCGTCGCCGTTGACATCGACCTTGACGACGATCTTGTGCTTCTTGCCGTCGCGGCGCTCGCCGGTGCTGTAGGCGAGGCTGTACTGGTTGCGCATCATGGCGTTGATGCTGTTGAGGATGGCCGGTATCTCGCCGGGGAAGGTCATCGGGAAGTAGGCGCCGCCCGTCTCGTCGGCAAAAGTCTTCAGCGTGTTCTTCGCCTGGAGGAAGGTCATCCTTCCGGGCGTGGTCGCGCCGCCGAGTCCGTCCTCGGCCGACATGTTGGCGTCGTACTTCTTCAGGAAGAGCTCGCCCGTCCCGACGATGTAGATGGGCACGCCCGCGTTCTGCGCGATCTTGCGCGCCTCGTCGTAGTTGATCTTGCTGAAGGTGTCGATGCCGCTCGAAATCAGGAAGACGGCCTTGCGGCGCCCCTGGATGTCCTTCATCCCGGCGTACTCCGTCCAGCGCTTCTCGGAGTTCTCAAGGACGACCGAGTCGGCCTTGCCGCCCGCGAGCGTCAGCTTGAGCGCGTCGAAGAGGTTCGTCTCGGTGAAGGCCGGCTGGTTGCGCAGCAGCAGGTTGATGACCTGGTTGATGCGGCCGGGGTCGTTGGTGAAGTCCGTCAAAGGCGTCGGCCGCATGTCGTAGGCGATGACCGAGACGTAGTCGTCGGGCGGCTTAATGAACTGCGAGAGGAAGGCGGCCATCGGCCTGAGCACTTCGAGCTGCCCGGGCTCCGTCCCGCTCGACCCGTAGTAGCCGATGGCCTGCCCGAGTTTGCTGTACTCCATCACGACCGCGACGGTGATGGGCGCGTCGGGCGTCGAGAAGTTAGACACTTCGCGCTGGATGCCGTCCTCGAAGATGGCGAAGTTCTCCTTCTTCAGGCCCATCACGATCTGGCCGCTCTTCTTCTGGTAGACGACGGCCTCGACCTGCACGATGTTGGAGGCGACACGCACGACCTCCTGCTCCTTGAGCGTGTCGGGCGGGATGGGCTCCTGCGGCTCCTGCGGCTTCGTCGGGTCGGTCGTCTGCGTCTCGTCGGGGCGCGTGTTCTTCTTCTGCGGTTCCTGCGGCGGCGTGCGGCGCGACTGTGCGAAGGAGGGGAAGACCCCGGCCCCCGCACTGATGAGAAGCGCGAGGGCGCTGGCGGCGGCGCGGCGCGTAAAGCGGGTGTTCATATTGCGTAAAGCCTTTCGGATTGTAAGCCGGGCGAGTCCTCGAAATGGGTTCGCCCGAACTATAAGGCGCGCCCGCGGGCACGGTCAAATAAAACAGGTCAGAGCTTTTTTGATGAACGGGGCGGGTAAATGGTTTCTCGCCGAAAGGATTTAACCACAGATACACGAAGACACAGCCTGGAGCGATATTCTCAACAAGCTGTGTCTCTGTGGTTAAAGTTATGAACTACCTGCCGCCGCTGCTCGTCAACGGTTCGACCTCGATGAGGGCGTCGTAGCTGCCGGTGTTGTCTTCGAGCTTGCCCTCGTTGACGCCGAGGAAGAGGCGGCCGTCGCGCGGCGCGTAGAACTCGCGGTTGGCGCCGACGGCGATGAACTCGTCGTTGTCGTCGCCGATGACGGCGATCAACTCGCCGGTCGGCTCGTTGCGCATCAACTTCTCGGTGTCCACGACGCGCGGCAGGCCCGTCGGCGTCGAGAAGCGGCCCTCGCCGAGCGAGACGCGGCCCGTCGCCGTGATGCGCAGGCGTTGACCCTTCCTGACCATCAGGCCCGAGTCCGTCCAGCCGTTGGCCTTGTTGTCGGCCGCGACGCGGACGCGGACGGGGAAGAAGGGCGAGTCGCCGCCGCCGCGCGCGGGCGTCGGCGTTGTCGTCGGGTTGCTGGTCGGGTTGTTGGTCGGGTTGTTGCGCGCGGTGTTCGTGGACGTGCCCGAGTCGTTGCCGAGGACGGGCGGGCGCTGGCCCCCGGAGTTCGAAGTCTGGCGCGGCTCCTCGCGGCGCGGGGTCGGCTGCGGCGAAGGTGCTTGCGTGCGCGTGTTGTCAACCGGGGGGTTGTAGGTGCTCGTGTCGGGGGTGTTGGAGGCGTCGGCGCCGTCGGCGTTGTCGAACTCGATGGACTCCACGTCCTCCATGTTGAGCGTCATGCGGCTGCGGCGGTTGCCGCCCCGCGCCGAGCCGATGAGGACGGTGAACTGCTGGTCGCGGAAGCCGACGATCTGGCCGCGGATGACCTGGCCGTCCTTCATGCGGATGGTGTCGGCGAGGGCCGAGGCGCCGAGCGCGAAGATGAGCGCGGGGACGGCGAGTAGTCTGAGAACTTTCATGATTCCTCCCGGGGTGCGGCGGGTCTCACCGCGAAGCCACATGTAAACAGAGAGAGACGCGCTTTGGCAAGCGGGAGAGCGGCGGGCTTAGCAGCGATGGATGGTCCGCGTGAGGGAGGGGTTGCCCACATTCTTCAATTGCGGAATGCAGATTTCGGATTGCGGATTTGAAGAGGCGATTTGTCTTTAAATCCGCAATCCGCAATCCGCATTCCGTTAGAACTGGTCGAGGAAGAGATAGCGCGCCCGGTGCCCGTCATCCTCGACGCGCGTGTCCACGGCGAGGCGCATGACCTGCACGATGCCGCCGTTCCTGACCGCAGGCCACACGGGCAGGCCGGGGCCGTTCGGGTCGCCCTTCTTAATGAAGTTCTCGAAGTAGCCTTGAAGCGTCTCCGACACCTTGTAGTCGTCCTTCGTCCACGCGTAGACCTTGTTCGTGGCGAGGTTGCCCAACGCGTACTCGATCTCGGCCGAGTGCACCGCCCCGCGCGCGGGCGGCATCGCCACCGCGTTAGAGTTCTGCCCGCGCACGACGCCACCGGCGAGCCCCGCTCGTGCATCGCCCATCTCGGCCGTCATCGGCGGGCGCGGGTGCGCGTAGAGGTATCGGTAGACGTTGCGGCCGCCCGTCTTCGCGTGCAGGTCGAACCACCTCCCCGTGCTGTAGCCGATGAAGCGGTCGCCCGCTAAATCGGTCGCGACTTCCATCACCTCATCGCGCGTCTTCGCCGCATATAGTTTCAGAGCTTCGTCGGCGCGCGCGCCGTAGAGCTTGCGCACGGCCTTCTCGAAGTTCTCCGGCGTCGGCTCGTCGCCGCCGAGCAGCGCGCGCCAGGTCATCTCCTCAGAGTTCCAGCCGACGAGCAGAGGGACGTGCGCCTGCTGGCCCGCGGCGTATGTCTCGTACGGCGGCTCCTTGAAGAAGTATCCGTCCACGGCGATGGGGAAGCGGCCGAAGGGCTGCTTGCCGGTGGCCTCCATCAGCTTCTCGGTCGGCAGCGCGCGCAACGCCGCGAGCGAAGCGGCCCCGACCTCGCCCGCGAGCTTTGTCCCGTCGGCTTCGGCTTGCGCGAGCGGGACGGCGCGCATCGTGGAGAGCACCGACCCGCTCTCGCCGATGGCGCCCGCGATCAAGTCTCTCGATAGAGGCGAGGCCATCTGCGCGCTGACCGAAGCCGACCCGGCCGACTCGCCCGCGATGGTCACGCGCTTCGGGTCTCCGCCGAAGGCCGCGATGTTCTCGTGCACCCAGCGCAGCGCCGCCGCCTGGTCGAGCAGCCCGTAGTTGCCCGACGCGTGCTGCGGCGACTCCTTCGACAACTCCGGATGCGCCATGAAGCCGAAGAGCCCGAGCCTGTAGTTGAGCGTCACGGAGACGATACCGCGCCGCGCCATCTCCTCGCCGTCGTAGCGCGGCTCCGACCCGTCGCCCGCGATGAAACCGCCGCCGTAAAAGTAGACCAGCACCGGCAGCTTATCCTTCTCAGACTTCGCAGGCGTCCAAACGTTCAGGTACAGACAATCCTCGCTCATCCCGTCCGACCTGAAGTTCATGTCCCCGAACACAGGGTGCTGCATGCAACGCGGCC
>CAXTSK010000445.1:3133-4792 GCA_964246655.1 uncultured Pyrinomonadaceae bacterium | reverse complement strand
TTTCTAGGCGGTCGTGGTCGCGCTTGAACGACTCGATGTGGCGCGCTATGTGGTGTACGAAGGGTGGGGTGGCGGGGGCGGCGCGGACGCGGCCGCGCGGCTCGTGTTCGTCGCCGCGGATGCGCTCGCGCAGGGCGTCGGCCTCTTCGAGAATGCGCTCGGCGTAGGAGAGGGCGAGCAGGCCGGCGTCGGAAAGATGGACGCCGCGCTTGGCGCGGATGAAGAGCGGCTCGCCCAGCTCGCGCTCCAGCGCCTTGATCTGGTGGCTGACGGCCGACTGCGTCATGTTAAGTTTCTGTGCCGCGCGTGTGAACGAGAGCGCCTCGGCGACCTCGCGGAAAGTTCTTAACTGCGACAGCTCCATCGGTTACGCCTTTCGGGGAAATGTGGATGAATATAGTTAATCCGGTGGATGAACACAATGCGTTAGACGCGGGGGCAAAGGCGTGCCTATCATTTCGCGTCGAACCTACGCGACACGAACACGGGGGACATTTAACGTCGCGGCCGCGAGGGCCGCTTTCAAGTAAGGAGAATTTAAGATGATTCCGTTCAGACTCGACTACGTGATTGAGAAGACTAACGACGGTGGCGCCTGCGAGGAGCAGGAGGTTCTGAAGGAGCTGGCCGGCGTGAGACTGCGCCCGGCCGAGGCGCGCGCCGAGTGGCCGCGCGTGCTCGAACACAAGTGGTTCATGAGCGAACGCCTCGGCCGCGACGTGGGCCTGCGCGTCGCCGCGCTCGACTACTTCGAGAACGTCCGCCTCCCGCGCCACACGCGCGTCGGCCACAAGGCGCAGTCGCGCACTTCTAGCCGCGCGGCGCAGTCGCACAGGCTGTTGGCTTAAAGCAGTTTTCGTCGGAATGGATAATGAAGTGAGCTTTCAACACAGAGACACAGCCCGTTGCGGAATAGCTCAACGGGCTGTGTCTCCGTGTCAAATCTCTCCCGATTACACTCAACTGCGAACTGCAATGAAGCGCTCCACATATCTTCGATAACTTTCAACTTCACGCGCCGCTCGTTCGTCGTCCCAACCTAAGAACTTCTGCGCGAGGTGCGCGGCGCGCTCCAACGCGTCCAGCCCGACCTGTCCGTTCAGCCCGACCAACGTGCGCCGCAGCAGGCAGTCCGCGAGCGTCTCGGCCAACTCTTCGCGGAAGGCGTAGACGACCTCCGCGCCGATTGAGCCGGTCTCTTCGCTGATGACCTGAGACAGTTCCGCGTCCGCCTGCGCGATCCGCAGCACTTCCGACGCGCGCACGCCGTAGACCTTGAGGAGCCGCGCGTTGCTCTCCGGCAGGAGCGTGCTCCGCGCGTCGAAGTCGCGCTTGAATTGCTCGAAGTCTTCGACGGCCGCGCCGGGCAGCGGAGTGTCGGCGGTCTGACAGGGCGGGGGAGTCTTGCCGAGTGTGCGGAAGATTAATTCGACCGCCTCTTCGGCGAGCGCGCGGTAGGTCGTGAGCTTGCCGCCGACGATTGAGAAGAGGCCGCGCCCGCGCGCGGGCTTGATGAAGTGGCGGCGGGTAATGCCGCCCTCCTGCCCTTCGGCGACGCGCGGGAGCGGCCGCACGCCCGAGTAGGTGTAGAGCACGTCTGCCCGCGTGAGCCGCGCCGAGGGCAGCACGCGGTTCGTCTCGCGCAGAAGGTATTCGACC
>CAXTSK010000445.1:0-3076 GCA_964246655.1 uncultured Pyrinomonadaceae bacterium | reverse complement strand
CTCGGCGGTCGTCCCTATTAAGAGCTTGTCGTCCCCCGGCACGACGAAGAAGGGGCGGCCGTCTTCGACTGCTTCCGTATAGCCGGCCGCGCGCGGCGCGCCCTCGAAGGCGCGGACGACGAGGTGGCTGCCCTTCGTCCCGCCTATCAGTTTCTCCTGCTCCGCGGACGAGCCTTCAAACACCTCGTCAACCCATGGGCCGGCGGCGTTGAGGACGACGGCCGCGCGCGCCTCGTGCGTCCCGCCGCCGAGAAGGTCTTCGAAGACGACGCCGCGCGCCGCGCCGTCCTCGACGAGCAAACGCTCGACGCGCGCGTATGTGATAACAGCCGCGCCGCGCGCACGCGCGTCGAGCGCGTTCTCGACCGCGAGCCGCTCGGCGTACTCGACCTGCGCGTCGTAGAAGAGCGCCGCGCCGCGCAAGCCCTCGGGTTCGAGGCCGGGCGCGTGTCGCAACGCTTCCCTCCCGTCGAGCATGCGGTGGCGCGGGAGCGACTTGGACGACGAAAGCAGGTCGTAGGCGAGCATCCCGGCGCGTATGGTGAGGAGTCCGCGGCGGCGCCCCGCGTAGACGGGCACGAGCATCGGGAGCGGGCGGACGAGGTGCGGCGCGACCTTGCGGAGCAGCGTCTCACGCTCGCGTAAAGACTCGCGCACGAGCCCGACTTCGCCGTGTTCGAGGTAGCGCAGTCCGCCGTGAATCAGGCGCGTCGAGGCCGCGGTCGTCCCCGCCGCGAGGTCGCCCTTGTCGAGCAGCAGCACGCGCAGCCCACGCATCGCCGCGTCGCGCGCCACCCCGCACCCGTTCACGCCCGCGCCGACGACGACCACGTCGAAGGCCGCGCCGGAAATGTCTGTCCCGACGATTCTCATCCGTCGTCGCGTTCCCAATCGCGTGCACGTTCGACGGCGCGGAGCCAGCGGCGTTGGAGGCGTTCGCGTTCCGGCTCTGACATCTGCGGCTCGTAGCGGCGCGCGACGCGCCAGCGCGCGGCGATCTCGCGGCGGTCTTGCCAGAAGCCGACGGCGAGGCCGGCGAGGTAGGCCGCGCCCGCGGCCGTCGTCTCCGTGACCTCGGGCACTTCGACCGCGACGCCGAGGATGTCCGCCTGAAACTGCATGAGGAACCCGTTGCAGACCGCGCCGCCGTCAACGCGCAGGTCTTTGAGCCGCACGCCGGAGTCTTGCTCCATCGCCGACGCCACGTCGCGCGTCTGGTAGCACATGGCTTCTAATGCTGCGCGGGCGAGGTGCGCGCGGGTCGTGCCGCGCGTTAAGCCGACGACGGCGCCGCGCGCGTACGCGTCCCAGTGCGGCGCGCCCAGGCCCGCCAGCGCGGGGACGAAATAGACGCCCTCGTTCGAGTCGAGCGAGCGCGCGAGCGCTTCGGTCTCGTCCGCGCTTTTAATAATGCCGAGCCCGTCGCGGAGCCATTGCACGGCCGCGCCCGTGACGAAGATCGAGCCTTCGAGCGCGTACTCGGCGGGCTCTTCCGCCAACTGCCACGCGACCGTCGTCAACAGTCCGGCGCGGCTCGCGACGGGCTCGGCGCCCGTGTTCATCAGGAGGAAGGAGCCCGTGCCGTACGTGTTCTTCGCCGCGCCCGGCTCGTAGCAGCCCTGCCCGAAGAGCGCGGCCTGCTGGTCGCCAGCGACACCGGCGACCGGCACCCGCGCGCCTAAGCAGGCGGACGGCGCCGTGGGGCCGAAGACGACGGACGAGGGGAGGACTGCGGGCAGCGCCGCGCGCGGCACGTCGAAGAGCGCGAGCAACTCTTCGTCCCACGCGAGCCGCTTGATGTCGAAGAGCAACGTGCGCGAGGCGTTCGAAGGATCCGTGACGTGCGCCCGCCCGCCCGTCAGTTTCCAGACGAGCCACGAGTCAACGGTGCCGAAGGCGACTTCGCCTGAGGCCGCGCGCTCGCGCAAACCTTCCGTGTGGTCGAGCAGCCAGCGCAGCTTCGTGCCCGAGAAGTAAGGGTCGAGCACGAGGCCCGTCTTCGCGCGGATCGAGTCTTCCAGCCCGCGCGCCTTCAACTCGTCGCACATGGCGGCCGTGCGCCTGTCCTGCCAGACGACGGCGCGCGCCAAGGGGCGCGAAGTCGCGCGCTCCCACGCGACGACCGTCTCGCGCTGGTTCGTGATGCCGACGGCACGCAGGTCACGCGCCTCGACGCCGGACGCTTTCAGCGCGTCGGCCACGGCCCCGAGGCTCACGCGCCAGATCTCTTCCGCGTCGTGCTCGACCCAGCCGGGGCGCGGGTAGTGCTGCGTAAACTCCGAGTAGCCGCGCCCGCGCACGCGGCAGTCGCAGTCGAAGACGAGGGCCGTCGTCCCCGTCGTCCCCTGGTCAATCGAGAGCACAAAACCGTCCATTCTTCCCCTCCGCCCGACCTTTGTGTGCCGTCCCGCGAGAGTGTAATATACGCCCACGCGTTTTCGGACAAGGGCTGCGCAGGTAACCTCATCCGTCACGGGAAACAGAAGTATTCGGAGAAACGGAATTCCAACATGAAAGACCACAACGACTTTTTTGACGAGATGATCGATGTTGACGACGAGTCGGACGGCGAGTCGGCCGAGTTCCTCGAAGAGGACGACGACTACGAGTTCGAAGAGGACGACGAAGACGAGGACGGCGAGGATGACGGCGCGACGGTCGTCCGCACGGCCGTCCTCCAGAAGAACGACATGCTGGCGCTGCTCTCGCTGAAGGCCGCGCCCGACGGCGGCCAACTCGTCCGCTACGACCCGCGCCAGAGCCTCCCCTCCTTGCGCCGCTACGAGACGGAGGAGGAGGCGCGCAAGTGGTACGCGCGCAGCCTCGCCACCAGCCGGAAGAACGGCTGGGCGGTCGTCTACGACGGCGCGCCGCTGATCGGTTAGAGGCCGGAGGCCAGAGGCTAGAGGCCGGTTAGGAGTTTGCCTCCTGACTGGCCTCTTCTCTTTTCTACTAACTCGGGAGGATCGATGAAGGCGATAAGGATTAACAAGTTCGGCGGGCCTGAGGTGTTGAAGTTGGAGGACGTGCCGGAGTCGAGTCCCGCGGCGGGGCAGGTGCTCGTACGCGTGCGCGC
>CAXTSK010000444.1:0-4807 GCA_964246655.1 uncultured Pyrinomonadaceae bacterium | reverse complement strand
GCTCAACAATCCGCAGCGCGAGGTGACAGTGCGGGCCACCTACGTCGATCCGCTGATGAGGCGGGGAACTGATTTGCGGCTCTACGGGCGCGCGGGCTCTTTAGGCGACTTCATCGTGCGCGGGTACTCCATCGTCTTCTCCAGCGAGGGCAACGACGAGTTCGACGCGCAGATGACCATCCAGGCGAAGGAGTTGCGGCAGTGAACAGAGTCATTGAAGCACTCAACAAAGGCTACTGCGAAAGGACAGGCTGGGATGGGCTGATACTCGGCGGCATCTGGCTTGTAGCCATGTTCTTCTTCATCCTTGCCGTCTTTACCGCTTGGCGGTTTATCGAGCGGCGGTTTATCGAGCCGAGGGGGCAGAAGTGAACGTCACCAACGACGACGGCACGCCCATGCTCTACGTCAACGCCCGGGTTAAGGCGGGCGACGCGATGACGTTCGCGGGGCGCGTGCCGTGCGGCGCTGGTAAGCGGCTGGCAGCGGGCGCGAGCGCCACGGCGAAGATTGAGGCGCGCCGCTTCGGCACCGCGGACGCCTTCACCGACCTCGCGGCCGACCCCATCGACCTCACGCCTTACGACGGCCAGACCGTGAAATTCGAGTTCCGCGTGACCGGACTGGCCCCGGGGCTCGCGGCGCTACGCACTCTCGTCACCTTCAATCCCTAATGAGCGATAAGAAGTTCACCGGCGGGCGCCGCACGCGCGTCCGCGTAGAGCTGCCCGCAGGCGCTACATCTGACACCGCCGACTCTGACGAGCGGCGCCGGCGCAGAAGCCTCCCCCCCGCCGACGACGATGCGACCCGGTACGTCTTTCGCAGCAGGCCAGTCGCCGTCGCCTTCTACGACCTCGCCACGCGTCTGCGCTCCGTCGCGGCCGGCACTAACCTCACACCCCCGCGCCTGCGCGAACTCGAATCCTCTGACCCGGCCGACCCGTGCGACGAGTGCTTCTCCGAATACGCGAGTGTGCGCACGGGCGAGCTGGGCACGGAAGAAGAGGGGCCGCCGTCCTACACGCTCTACTCGGGGGAAGACTTCGCGGCCGTCGAGCGCGGCCTCTTAGGCCCGCGCCACCCCGACGCCGCGGAAGACCCCGCGCACCCCGGCGAGCCGCTCGACCCCGTTGACCCTTTCGGCTTCACGCGCGCGAACGGCTCAGGACGCCTGGTCTCCAACTGCGAAGAGCTGTCAACGGACAGGCTGAGCGCGGAAGCCATCATCTTCTACGTCACGACGGCCGCGCGGACGCACCGCGAGCAACGCCCCGACGTGGACGACTTCAACACGGTCTACACCGGCTCGACCGGCACAGAATTAGAGCCGGCTGCGCTGCTCGCCGAGGAGAAGTGGAAGACGCGCGAGTCGAAGCCGGAGGACGACGGCGAGCGTTGGAACCAAAAGGACGTGGACTCCGGCGCGGCTTTCCGCCTGCTGGAGATTCCGAAGGACGCGCGCATCAAGGCGGAGGGCCAGTTGATTGTCGGCCGCCTATTGGATCGCCTCGACGAAGGGGGCGGCGCGTGGTTTCAATTCTCGAATGTCGCCGGCCATTACTACGGCTTCGACACCGGCGACGCCGTCCATTACAAAATCACCACGGAGCCGGGCTTCGACGCCGACGCCGTGACGTTCAGGTTCAAGGGGAATGACAACCGGATTTACTTGCGGCCGTTTCTGACGGCGCCGCCGCTCGCCTCCGACTTCAAAGCCCCCGTCTCTTCCGTGCAGGACAACAGCTTCTACGTCCTGCCGCCCGGCTCGCTCGTCGCCGCCATCGCGCAAGGGTCTAGGGTCTCTTATGTGTGGCGGGTGGACGAGTCACAGGCGCGCGACGTGCCGACTGCCTGACGGGTGGGGAGAGCACAGAGGACGGTTTTGAGGGCGTGAGGAGTTTTGATAGAGTCAAAACAGAGTTCCGGCCGTTATTGCGTTTCAACTCGGCCGATTATTGCGTTTGCGCGCAAAAAGCCTTAAGCTGTGTTCTTAGCTGTGTCTCTGTGTCTCTGTGGTGAACAGTTCTTCCTCACCGCGGCTTGACGGCGAAGACCTTCACGCTCGCTGCGTAGTCGTTGACGTTGTAGCGCGTCAGTATGCCGATCAGGTCGCCGTGCAGTTCGCCCTCGGCGGAGGCGACAGGGCCGCAGCAGGACACGGCCGACTGCGCGGCCTCGCCAGTGTCCGTCCCGATGGCGGGAGCGCAGCACGAGACGGACGCGACAGGCAGACTCTTCGGCGCGTCCTCCTGCATCGAGGGCGAGCAGCAGCCGGACTGACCTTCGACCTGCGCGTAGGCGTTCAGGTCTGCGCCCGAGTCGATGACGGCGACTTCGGCGAAGCCCGCCGCGACGAGTCCTCGCTTGTAATCCTCAATCAGAATCGCCCCGGCGATGCAGCCGACGTAAGCGAGCAGGTCCCGGCTCAGCTCCAAAGGGAGCGGGAGCTTGAGGGCGATGTCGCTCACGGCCAGGCGCCCGCCGGGCTTGAGCACGCGCGCGATCTCGCGGAAGACTGCGGGCTTGTCGGGCGCGAGGTTGATGACGCAGTTGCTGATGACAACGTCCGCCGACGAGTCCGCGAGCGGCAGGCGGTCGATGGTCGCGAGGTGGAACTCGACGTTGTCGTGCGCGCCGCCTTCGAGCCGCTTCGCCGCGTTGCGCCGCGCAAGCTCCAACATCTCGGGCGTCCTGTCGATGCCGACGGCGCGCCCCTTCGGCCCGACCTTCTCGGCCGCGAGGAACACGTCGAGCCCGCCGCCCGACCCGAGATCGACGACCACCTCGCCCTCGCGCAAGGAGGCCGTCGCCACGGGATTCCCGCACGACAGCCCCATGTTCGCCTCCGCCGGTATCGACGAAAGCTCCTCGGCCGTGTAGCCGAACGCCTCGGCCACGGCGCGCACGCCCCCCTGCTCGCTCGACAGCCCGCTCTTCGCGACCGAGCCGTATCTTTCGCGCACCAACTGCTCGATTGAACTCGACATCAGAACTCTCCTTCGGGATGACTCGCGGCCTACCTCTCTAAGGTTCCGGCGCCCGCGGCGCCATACAACATATTCGCCAAAGCGAATGTGAGCGGCATCCTACACCCGGACTTCACATTCGTCAAGACGTATGTGTAAAATATCTTCGTATGCCGCCGCCGGTCGAGAGGATGCTCCCCGAGCACTGGCCTGAAGTCCGAGCTATCTACGAAGAGGGGCTTGAGACAGGCCACGCGACGTTCGAGACGGAGGCGCCCGAGTGGGAGCGTTGGGACGCCTCGCACCTGCGCGCGTGTCGCCTGATCGCGCTCGCAGACGGCGGGCGCGTCGCGGGCTGGGCGGCGCTCAGCCCCGTCTCCGCGCGGAAGGTCTACGCGGGCGTGGCCGAGGTGAGCGTCTACGTC
The DNA here is from genome assembly GCA_964246655.1 of uncultured Pyrinomonadaceae bacterium. Lineage (GTDB taxonomy): Bacteria > Acidobacteriota > Blastocatellia > Pyrinomonadales > Pyrinomonadaceae > QHXN01. Next base: position 1,413 of record CAXTSK010000444.1, on the reverse strand, counting down.
GGGGCCGACTTCAGGGGCCGGGGCGTCGGGCGTGCCCTGCTCGAAGCGCTCGTGCGCGAGTCGGAGTCGGAAGGCATCTGGACTCTGCAAGCGGGCATCTTCCCCGAGAACGTCGCGAGCGTCGCGCTGCACGAGTCGTGCAGCTTCCGCCTGGTCGGGCGGCGCGAGCGCATCGGCAAACTTAAAGGGCGCTGGCGCGACACGGTTCTGCTTGAGCGTCGGAGTCAGACGGTGGGGGCGGACTGAAGATGAAGAAGAACGAGGCGCAGTTGGAACTGCTCTTTAAGGCGCTGGCCGACCGCACGCGGCTGAGGCTTTTAAATTTGATGGCGGCGGGCGAGGTCTGCGTCTGCTTCTTCGTCGAGGTTCTGGGAGCAAGTCAGCCGAAGATTTCGCGCCACCTCGCTTACCTGCGCCGCGCGGGCGTCGTAGCGGCGCGGCGCGAAGGCAAGTGGATGCACTACCGCGTCGAGACGCCCGCCGACCCGCACGCCGCGCGCGTCTTCGCAGAGGTCATGACCTGGCTCGCCGAGGAGCGCGAGATGCAGAAAGACCGCGCGCGCATGGAGAACCTCTGCTGCGCCCCGCGCCTGCCCGTCAGACTTCAAGGAGCCCCGCGACCCACCGCGCTCTCGACCTGAAAAGAATTAAAAGGGATGGACAGGCTTGGCGGGGTGTTGGGTGTTGCGGAAGAACAAGGTTTTATCCAACACCTAACACCCAACACCCCTTATCCTGTCCATCCCTTTTAATTCATTCTCTCACCACTCAAGCCCTTTGCAGTTTGATGACGGCGACCTCGGGCCGCGCGCCGAGGCGGACAGGCACGCCGATGACGCCCGTCCCGCGCGAGACGTAGAGCTGCGTCCCCTCGCTCTCGTACTTCCCGCGCAGGTACTTCAAATGCTCCCACACCCACGCCGCGGGCGCGCCGACCAGGGGCAGGTTGACCTGCCCGCCGTGCGTGTGCCCGCTCAGGATGAGCGAGACGCCGCGCGTCTCCGGCACGTCGAGCGCCATCGGCTCGTGCGACAGCATCAGCGACGGACGGCTCGTGTCCACGCCGCGCATCGCGCGCGCGAAGTCGGCCTTGCCCCACCCCCAGTCGTCCACGCCCGCCAGCTGCAACACGTCCGCCCCGCGCCTTAGCTCAGTGTTCTGGTTCGTCAACACCTCGATGCCGCGCCGCCGCAAAGCCTCCCGCGTCAGGAGCCCGTCCGTCCTGTGGTCGTGATTACCCAGAACGGCGAACACGCCCTCCGGCGCCTTCAACTCACTCAAGACCTCCGCGCAAGGCTCCACGTACTTCGGCAAGTCAGTCGTGTAATCGCCCGTCAGCGCGACCATGTCCGCCCGGGTCTCATTAGCCAACGCGACCACCCTTTTCACTTCATCAATCGACACCAGCCGACT
>CAXTSK010000443.1:2726-4811 GCA_964246655.1 uncultured Pyrinomonadaceae bacterium | reverse complement strand
AGCCCGCCCTCAGCCCCGCTGGCACCGCCGCCGAGGAAGCTGTCGAGGTGGCCCGCGAGCGGCTCGGGCAGGCGACCCTTGAGGAAGCCGAGCACGGTGATGACGGCCGTCTGCGCCTGCGCCTCGCTGATGCCCGTGCGCTCGGCGACCTGTCTGACTAACTCTTCCATGTCTGGTTCTCCTCCTCTATTAAACGCCGACCGGGTCAGATGAAGACGACGGTCTGGAAGTTGGGGATGTCGAAGCGGCGGCGGCAGCGCGCGCAGGTGAGCATGTCGTCAACGCGCACCATGTAATCGCGCGCCTTTGCGAACTGCGCCTTCTGCTGCTCGTTCATGCCGCGCGGCATCTGGTTCTTCTTCGTGCGCCGCAGCCAGCGCACGTCGTAGTCGGCGCGCTCGCGGCAGTGCGGGCAGGAATAGTTAGCGCGCTTGGTCTCGGGTCGCTCGTCGAAGAAGTCTCTCTCGTTCATGCCGGTATCATAGCAGACCCGGGGGCGGGTCGGTCACTTCCCTCCCGCGCTCTCGCGGCGGCGGTGGTGGAGGACGATGAGGAGGCCGAGCAGGCCGTTGACGAGCATGACGGCGTTGGTGACGACGAAGACCCAGTTGGAGACGAGCCAACTGTAGATCGTGAAGCCGAGCGACGCGGCCATCTGCCCGACGAAGAGCCACTTCGAGACGCCCTCGCTCGAACCCTCCTGCCACTGCTTGTAGACTTGCTTGGCGATGGTCAGGACGAGTATGAGCGAGCTGACCCAGCCGACGGCCTCTATCAAAACTGTCGCCCCCTTGTGTAAGGAAACCTTCCTGGAAGGAACTTTCTCCGGCGGCTTCAGCCCAGAAGCCTGCGCACGCTCTCGCGCAGCGCGTCCGGGTCGAGCGGCTTCGGCTCGAAGGCGTCGGCGCCCTGCGTGAGCGTGAAGGTCGCGTTGCCGGTGCCGAAGCCCGTGGTGACGAGGATGGGCGTCGCCGCGACCTCGGGCGCCGAGCGCACGCGGCGGACGAGTTGGACGCCGTCGGCCGCCGGCATCGACACATCGGTCACGATGAGGTCGGGGCGTTCCGCCAGCGCCAGCTCGAACCCGCGCTCGCCGTCCTCCGCCGTCACCACGCGGTAGCCCTCGCGCTCCAGCGTCATCCGCACCAGCTCGCGCTCGACCTCGTCATCCTCGACGACCAGAATCTTTTTCATAAGTAGGCAGTAGGCAGATGGCAGTAGGCAGTCGCTTCGCGTGAAGAAAGTTGAAAGGTAATTCAAAATTCTCGGTAGTAGGGTTCAACTGCCTACTGCCATCTGCCTACTCTCCCTCACATATCTCGCGCAGGTAGCGGAAGCTGTAAATGCCCGTGCCGTGACCGTCGCTCCAGCGGAAGGTGAGCGCGTAGCGGCCGACGAGGCCGAGGTCTTCAATCTTCAGCTCGTCGGAGACCGTCTCCGGCCTGAGCACCCGCTCGCCGGTGAACTCGTTGACGCACTGCGCGCAGGGGCAGAGGCGGCGCAGCAGCGGCGCAAGGTAGCGACACTCGCGCCCGTCGCCCCACGTGACGCGCAGCTCGGCGTCCGACTCCTGCATGATCTCGCGCGGCTCGACGGCCGGCCCGCGCCTCGGAGCATTGCTCATCTGTTATTCATTCTCTCGAACGGCCTGCTCGACCACGTCCGACGTGATGTCGAAGTGGGAGGCGTTCCAGACGGCGCGGCCGTTGCGGAGGACGAGCGCCTGCGGCGTCTCGTGGCGGACGCCCGTGCGCTGCTCGACCTCGCGCGACACGTCGCGGCTCCTCTGCACGACGACGATGGAGACGGGCGTCTTGACCGCCGTCATCTGGCTGTAGGCGCGCGCGCTGATCGGGCACGCGTTGCTGTGCTTGAAGAGGAGCACCGGCTCCGTGTGTGACCGCGCGAACAGCTCTTCGAGCGCGGCGGCGTCTGAAACAGGGCTGAAGTTCGCTTCCATCTCGTTCCACCCTCTGCACGTCAAAAATTTTTCGGCTGAAACCTTTGGGCCGATATTAGCCCGACCCCGGCGGGGAAGGCAAAAGCTTGTAGGCAGTAGGCAGATGGCAGTAGGCAGTTAAAGAC
>CAXTSK010000443.1:901-2696 GCA_964246655.1 uncultured Pyrinomonadaceae bacterium | reverse complement strand
AATCCCCGACCAGCACGAACGGCGCCCAGAAGTAGGGGGCGCTGGTCTCTCTGCGCGCGAGCAGGGAGAGGCGCGCGGCGTGCATGGCGGCGGAGGGCGTTGCGGGCTGTGCGGCGAGGAGGTTCTGGTAGAAGTTGGACATCAGGTCGGCCGTCGGCTTGTCGGCGACTGACCAGAGGGTGACGCCGACGGTGGGCGCGCCCGCGTACATGAAGGCGCGCGCGAGCCCCATCACACCCTCGCCGCGCTTCTCGCGCCCGAGCCCCGTCTCGCAGGCCGAGAGCATCACGAGCGGCGATCCGAGCTTGAGGTTGAAGACCTCGTCCGTGCGCAGGAAGCCGTCCGCGCCCGCGCGGTTCCCGACGAGCGAGAGCACGACGCCCGTGAACTGCGGCCGCTCCGCGTCCAAGAGCCCGTGCGTGGCGAAGTGGAGCACGCGGTAGCCGCGCAGCTCGCGCGACTCAAGCTCCGACTCACTCGCGTCCAGCCCCAGCCACACGTCCGCCTTGCGACCCGCGCGCGCGGCCAGGCTCTTTATCTGCTCGGCCTCGACCTCCGTCCCCGTCAAACGCACGAGCGCGACACGTTTAGGCCCCACCGTCTTCAAACCGTCGGACACGTCCGCGACGGCGCTGTCGAAGCTCGGGGCACGCCCCGTGTCTACGCCCGACTGCCGCGCGTTCGGCCCGAGCGCCGGCACCGCGCGCGCGTCCGCCGGGTCGAAGACGGGGTCGGCGACGACGAGCATGTTGCCCGCCGTCGTCGCGTCCGTCCCGCGCTGCTGGCGTATGGCCGCGACGACGGAGGCGGAGGGCGCGAAGATCGTCTCGTTCGTCTTCAGAAGATATTCGAGCGACGCGAAGTCCGCTCCCCCGGCCGGCGGCTGCGTGACGAGCGCGTGGAAGGGCACGTAGTTGAGCGCGCCGTCGGCGACGACGAGCAGGCGGCTCCGCTTGTAGAGCGGCGCGGCCGGCTCGACCACGGCCTTGTAGAGCGCGTGCGCGGCTTCGGCGTAAGCCCTGACGGCCGCGCCGTTGTCCTCGGGCTTCGCGGCGGCGACCTTGAGCCCGCGCTGCGGGTCTACGGCCGCGGCGACGAGGTCTGTGATCGAGCGTCTGACCCGAGTCGGGATGAGCTGCTGGCGGAAGTTGACGACGAGGCGGCCGACCTCCTCGCGCCCGGGCAGGCGCGCGATGGAGAGTCCGCCGCGCGTGACGGCGAAGAGGTACGAGCGCTCTTCGCCCAGACTGTATTCGAGCAGCGCCGTCTCGTCGTCGAGTACCCGACTGCGTATCTCGTCGAGCGCGAGCGGGCGCGCCGCGGTGAGCTGCGCGTAGCGCGGGCTCTGCGTGCGGATGCGGTTCTCGATGCTGTCGAGCTTGTCCTGAAGTTCGTCAAGCTCGGCCTCCAACTGCTCCGGCTTCTTCTTCTCCCCCGACTCGCCGAGTTCCACGCCCGTCAACGCGGCGGCGATCTCGGCCTGCCGCGTCTGGTTCTCGCGCTTCTCGCGCAGAAGCTCCGCGGGCACGCCCTCCGTAATCTCCGCGCCCGACTCGTTCAGCATGTCGAGCAGCGCGCGCGCACGTCCGCGCGCGACCGTCGTGAGCGCTTCGGAAGCGTAGACGAGCGCCTGCCCTTCGAGCGGCGCGCCGGGCGCAGACTGCGCGGAGAGCGCGGCCTCGGCCAGCGCGGCGGCGGCCTCCTCGAAGACCGCGCCGGTCGTCGCGAGGAAGGTCGTGCGCGACTCGTCGGCGCGGACGCTCCCCTGCCGAATCTTCTCGACGGAGGCCAACGC
>CAXTSK010000443.1:0-831 GCA_964246655.1 uncultured Pyrinomonadaceae bacterium | reverse complement strand
TTTGTCGGCCTTCTTACGGTCGCGCTCGGCTTCGGCCTGCCGTAGCAACGCCTGCCCCTGGCCGCGCAGCGCGGGCCACACGAGGTCGTCGCGCTTGTCTTCGCGCGCGCCCTTCGCGGCTTTCTCGTAAAGCTCCCCGGCCTCTTTGTAGTTCCCCTGCTTTAAGGCCACGTCGCCGAGGCTCGTGCGCGCGGCGGCGCGGAAGCGGCGCGTCTGTCCGAGCTTGCCGATGCCGGGCAGGTCGCCGCCCGTGACAGCGAGCACGTTCTCGAAGTGCTTGCGCGCCTCTTCGAGCTGACCCTGCCGGTAGTCGATGCGGCCGAGCCCGAGTTCGTGGCCGGCGTAGAGGATGGACTTGCGGTAGAAGTTGAGCTGATCCCTGAGCGTGAGCAGTCCGCCGAGGGAAGGCGCGTCGATGCGGATGCTCTTGTCGTCCGAGCCGATGGCGCCGCCGATGGCGCCGAATAGCCCCTTCGCGCGTTTTGCTTTGCCCATCGCGCTCGTGTCGGGCTTCTCCACGTTCATCTGTGTGAAGCTCGTGCGCGCGTCGTCGTACTGGCCGCGGCGGTAGAGCATGTTGCCGATCTTGGCGAGCATGAGTCGCGCGTTGTACGCGCTCTCTTCGGACGACAGACCGGCCGCTGCCGTCGCGCCCTCGGACACGTCAGCCGTGACCCTCCCGCCCGGGAGCCTGCCGCCCGCGGGCGCGACGGGCGTCGCGCCCTGCGCGCCCGCGGCGTAGAGGTTCTGCGCGATGGTGTAATGCTCCTGCGCGAGGTCGTAGCGCCCCTGCCGCTCGCCCGCCGGCTGATCGACGTGGCGACGTGGTTG
>CAXTSK010000442.1:0-4830 GCA_964246655.1 uncultured Pyrinomonadaceae bacterium | reverse complement strand
GAGCTGGTGCGCCCCGAGCCCTCGACTACGCAGGCCGAAGCCGCGCAGGACGCGGGCGGCGCAGTCGCAGACGCCGTCGAAGATGCCGCGTCGAGTGTCGCCGACTCCGCGGGCCGCGCACGAAAGTCGGCGGGCGCGGCGGCGAAGAAGGCGACGAAGTCGGCAGGCAAGGTCGCGCGTCAAGCTTCGAAGTCAGCGGGCAAGGTCGCGCGCCAGGCGTCGAAGTCGTCGAAGTCTGCGACCAAGCGCAGCGCGAAGGGCGCGTCGAAAGGTTCGGCAGCCAGGAAGTCTTCGGGCAAAAAGTCTTCGGGTAAGAAGTCCGCCGCGGGCAGGAAGGGACGTAAGGGCTGAGGCGTGTGTGGCGGGCGCTGTTCGCAGTCGAGGGCGCCTGCCGTCCTCGACGCAATAAAACTTTGAAGGGAGTTTCCCGGTGATATACTGCGCGCGCCGCGGCATTTAAATCCTCAGCCCTCGAAGGAGCCCGCCTTTGGACTTCGATAAAGTCTTCACGCCGGGAAGCCTCGTCCTCATCGTCGTCACGGCCGTCGTCAGTCTGCTGATGGGCGTGTTCGGCAAGGCGGCCGCCGAGTGGCTGCTGAACCTCATCCTCCGCCCTGTCCGTTTCGTCAAGGAAGCTCTCTACAGTTGGATCGCGCCGCGCAACCCGCTCTCGATTGCGCTGCGGAGTTATAAGCGACACATCTCGCGCTCGAACCTGACGCGCATCGAGAACCCGGTCGGGCCGAACCTCGAAGTCCCGCTCGAACACGCCTTCGCCCCTTTGCGGCTCATCTCCGGCGCGACCGAGGAGAGCATAGATCTCTTCGCGCAGGCCGCCGCGTCGCACCGCTGCATCGTGCTCGGCGGCCCCGGCACGGGCAAGACGACGCTGATGAAGAGCCTCGTGACGAGCGTCGTCAAGGGGCGCGCGCGTGAAGAGGAACTGCGCGACCTCATCCCGGTCTTCGTCGTCCTGCGCAACCTCGCGAAGCGCGAGCACACGGTCGTCGAGGCCGTCGTCTCGGCCTTCGCCGACTACCACTTCCCAGGCGCCGAGAAGTTCGTCGAGTCGGCGCTCGAACAGGGGAAGCTGCTCGTCGTCCTCGACGGGCTCGACGAGGTGGGCGCGGGCCGCGACTTCGTCGCCGAGCAGATACGGCAGTTCTGCGACTTCGACGACCAGCGCGCGCACCGCAACCGCCTCTTCGTCACCTGCCGCGAGCACAGCTACCGCACGAAGGACTTGCAGGGCGTCATCCCCGAGATCATGCGCGTCGAGCCCTTCGCCAACCACCACATGCGCGTCTTCCTACAGGGCTGGCCCGCGCACAAGAGACGGACGGCGATGAAGCTCTACGGCCTCATCCAGGAAGACCCGCAGATCAGGGATATCTGCCGCAACCCTCTGCTGCTGACCATCCTCACGGGGCTCTACCTCGACACCGACAACTTCGAGCTGCCCTCCTCGCGCGAGCGCTTCTACAAAGACGCCGTGGACGAACTGCTCGTCCACCGCCCCGCGCGCCGCAACGTCAAACAAACGTTCGACGCCGACGACAAGCGCCAGATTCTCGAACGCGTCGCCCTCGACCGCCTTGAGACCGCCGAGCGCCACGAAGACCCCGAAGAGTTCACCCGCGAAATCATCCGCCTCAAGGCCGCAGAGGTCTTACGTCAGGACAAATTCGACCCGCGCGACCTCATCAAAGAACTCGTCGAGGTCAACGGCATCATCAAGCCCGGCGACGAAGGCAGCTACACCTGCGCCCACCGCACCATTCAAGAATACTTCGCCGCCCGCGAGGCCCGCCGCACGCGCGAGACGCACAAGGTCGTCGAACACTTCGGCAGCCGCCCCGAGTTCATCGAAGTCCTCTACTTCTACTGCGGCCTAGTAGACAACCTCCCCGCCCTGGCCTACGTCGTCAACGAACTCATCTCACAACAGCGCTGGCTCGAAGCCGCCCGCTGCATCCTCTACATGAAAGAGCCGCCCGACGCCTCACTCATCAAGCGCGTCGCTCGCGAGCTGCACGACAAAGTCTCTCCCTCCGCCGAGTTCAAGCCAGCACTCGAAGTGCTCTCCTCCCTAGCGCAACGCCGCGCGCCCGAATTCGAGCCAACGCGCGAACTCTTCGCCAAGGCCGTTGACCGCCTCGCCGAAGGCTACGGCGAGAGCGGCGCCTCCGCCCTCGAATCCGCCCTCGCCACCTCGCCCGAGGCGGCCATGAAAGTCATCCCCGCCCTCCTCAGACACCGTTCGGAGCGCTGGCGCGAGGCCGCCGTCCAACTCCTCCGCGACATCGGCACCGACGAGGCGCTCGACCAACTCATCCGACTCGTCAATCCTGACCCCGCCATCACCCCCAACGCGTTCGTCAGGGCGCGGGCCGGCCGCACGCTCGCCGGGATGCTCAAGAGCCGCCCGCAAGACCTGCGCGCCCGCGCCTCCCTCCTCCCGCCGCGCACGGACGCAACGGTCTGGCCCCTCGAAGAATACCTCCCCGGTCGCCTCGCTATCCCCATCGCCGAATCCCTCGGTAACTCCCCCGATACCGAGAGCGAAGCCATCAACTGCGCTGCACGGGCGTTGCGCGTCCAGCAGGACGACCGTGCCTTCCTCGACCAGTGGCGACACGTCGCGCGCGACCTAACGCTCCGGCGCTGGCGGCGTAGCGCTGGGAGGTTCATTGCCTTAGGTGGCTACGTGCTCTCCCTGACGTGCCTCGTTACCCTGATTCTGCTGCAAGGCTGGGCGTTCTGGACGAATCAAGTCATTATGTTGACGCCCACGCGAACAGACCGCGTCGAGGGGCGCCGGTTCGATCAATTCCAAGTTAGTGCAAAACTCGTCGCCTCCGACATCGAAAAACGTTTCCCCCCGAACGCGTCCGGCTTCTCTCGCATCCTTCCGTGGAACTGGTTTGTCGAGCCTTTGCTGCCCGCGGGGACAGAGGTTGCGTACAAAGAGGTGAAAGGTTGGGGCGGGCCTCGTACCCCCGACCCTTATGACTTGTCCGGCAAGCTGTATCTGATTCTGGCCCTACGGGGTGTAGCAGCGGACAACGAAGTGTCAGAGTTGGAAGCCCGATTCGACGCCATCATCGAGAGACTACCCGCGGCACCAGGCGGGGGCTACGTGATTATAGAGCCGTCGCCCAGCGGCATCATAGCTACGCTCATGATTATCATACTCCCTACCTACTTACTCGGTGGCGACTATGACAAGTTCTCTGAGTTATTTCCAGAGGGCTCATTCAAGCGGCGACCTATTCAGAGGACTTTCGTAAACTTCATGCGCGGCGTGCTTCAATTCAGCGGCGTTGCTAACGCGCGTCGAGGATTCTTCTTAATCTTTTCATCTCTATGCATCATTGCGGGCACGGTTGACCTCAAGGGACATGGTGGCTCCGACTGCTCCCGGCGGGCATGCTCATCACTGGGGGCGTCGTCGGGGCGCTCATAAGAAGGCTCAACTGGCCGAACAATCCACATATCCCGGCGGTTGACGCCCTTATCTCGCCACCTACACAGAGAGGGGACAAGCAGGAGGAGGCGCCTTCTTAAGCGGCTCCTCTGTCGTTCAGGGGCACACGTCATGAGGGTCTGCAAATCATTTCTCTGTCTGCTACTCTTTCTCCCTCTTATGATTCAGACGCAGGGCGAGCGGAGACGGCCGCGGGCGCGCGACATAGGGTTGCGGGTGGGGGTGTTGCAGGCGGGGAGGCTTGATGCGATTACGGACGTGGAGGGCGTGAGGGTCGGGCAGGTGACTTTAATTCGTGGTGAGGACGTGCGGACGGGCGTCACGGCAATCGTGCCGCACGGGGGGAATCTGTTTCGGGAGAAGGTGCCGGGGGCGGTGTTCGTCGGCAACGGGTTCGGGAAGCTGGCGGGCTCGACGCAGGTCGAGGAGTTAGGGGAGCTTGAGACGCCGATCCTTTTGACGAACACTCTCAACGTCCCGCGGGTGGCCGACGCGTTGGTCGAGTGGATGTTGGCGCTGCCTGGGAATGAAGACGTGCGGAGCGTCAACCCTGTGGTGGCTGAGACGAACGACGGGCAGCTCAACGACATCCGCGGGCGCCACGTCGGGCGCGAGGAGGTCTTCGCGGCGCTGAAGTCTGCGAAGGGCGGCGAGGTCGAGGAGGGCTCGGTCGGCGCGGGCACGGGCACGGTCGCCTTCGGGTTCAAGGGCGGCATCGGCACGGCGTCGCGCGTCGTCCCACAGAAGTACGGCGGCTACACGGTCGGCGTGCTCGTGCAGACGAACTACGGCGGCGTGCTCACGATGAACGGCGCGCCGGTCGGGCGCGAGCTGGGGCGCTACTACCTCAAAGAAGAGCTTGAGCCCGCGGGCAGGTCCGGACACAAAGGCGCGGGGCCTGCTTCAGACCTTGACCGCGCCGACGGCTCCTGCATCGTCGTCGTCGCCACCGACGCGCCGCTCGACGCGCGCAACCTGCATCGGCTCGCCGCGCGCGCGATGCTTGGGTTGGCACGCACCGGCTCGCCCTCGACGAATGGGAGCGGCGATTACGTCATCGCCTTCAGCACCGCGCCGCAGAATCGTATCAAGCACGGCGACACGGCGCTGCGCCGCGTCGAACTCCTCCCCAACGACTCGATGTCGCCCCTCTTCCTCGCCTGCGTCGAGGCGACCGAAGAGGCCGTCTACAACTCTCTGCTGCGCGCCACGACCGTCACGGGGCGCGGCGGCGCGCGCGTCGAAGCCTTGCCGATTGAGAGAACAATCGAGATTCTGAAGAAGTATAAAGCAATACAGGGAGGGCCTTGATGGAGGAAGAGGACGAGAGGATTCGGCGGGGC
>CAXTSK010000441.1:0-4844 GCA_964246655.1 uncultured Pyrinomonadaceae bacterium | reverse complement strand
TGACGGGGTGGGTGTCTCGGCCGCTCGGCTCGAGGGTGGAAGGGCCGTGGGCGGCGAGCATCGCGGGCGTCGCGGCCCCCATGCGGGCCGCGCGCGGCGGCGGCGCCTTGGTGGTCTTGTGCGGCAGGAGCGTCTGCGCGAAGCCGGTGCCGTCCGCGTTCTGCCAGTCGAGCGCAGGCGGCCGGTGCGACCGGTCGGCGCCGAAGCCGACGCTGAAGGAGATGATGTACCAGTTGATGTGGACGATGCCGCCCATCGGCGGACCCCAGATGCTGAGGCTCGCGCTTAACTCGACCTTGAGCGTGACGGTGACGAAGAGGAGGTTGACGCGGTAGGAGGCGCCGATGCTGACGGAGATGTCGAGGCTGTAATGGAACGGCGCCCACTGGATGAGCGCGTCCATCTGCGCCTTGAACCACGCGCGGAGGTTGCCGGCGCTGTAGACCACCTGAAGGCCGGCGCCCGCCATCACGGCCGAGGGCGTGAGCGCGAAGTATGCCTCGCCGCTGATGGTCACGTTGCCGGGCAGCGGCCAGTTGAAGCCGAGGCGCGGCACCTGCGGGTAGTAGGCGGGCGGCTTGAAGTCGGGGTGATAGCCGCCGAGCGTCAGGACGAACTGCCCCGCGTGCTCGTTCGGCCCGAACCAGACGAAGAAGGCGAAGCCGCCCGTGAGTTTGCAGGCCGGGTCGAGGAGGAACGAGTTTGAGGTGAGCACGGCCGTCGCGCTGAAGACGCCCTCGGAGGGCAAGAGCCTCACCGCCATCCCTAACTCGGCGTAAGCGTACTTCACCGCGGGCGTCGCGCCCGGCGCCGAGGGCGGCGGCAGGCTGATCCAGGAGACGCCGAGCAGCGCGATCTCCAACTCCTGTCCAAACTCGACGACGAGCAGCGCCGTCGTGTTGATGAGGTCGAAGGAGGTGAAGCGGACGCCGGCCGCCAACCAGTACTGGCCGTGCTGCGGCGGCACGACCGCGCCCAGCCTGCGCAGCGCCTTCGCAGGGTCGGGCGGCAGCCCGCCGAGCTTCTTAGGGTCTGCGGCGGCCTCGACGAGCGGGAAGGTTGTGACGCTGTTCTGGTCGGGCAGGATGAGCCCGCGGTTGTAGCCGAAGCCCGCGGCCAGCCCGGTCACGTAGAAGAAGGCCGGGCCGCCCAGGTTGCCGCTGAGCGCACCGAAGATGAAGAGCGAGGCGTAGCCCGAGCCGCCCTCCTCGACGTAGGCGTAGGAGCCGACGGCGTTGATGGCGAAGGCGCCGGCCTTGATGAGCACCGCGCCGTTATATTCCGTGTAGTTGCGCGGCGGGTTGGCGCGCGGGTCGGGGCGGAGCTTAACGAAGGCGCCGCTCAACTCGACCTGTCCGGACTTGAACCCGAGCCCCATGCCGTCGAGGTCGAGGTCGTATTTGGAGAAGTTGCCCGGCGTGGTGACGGGGATGCCGATGGTGAGGCCGTAGAGGTCTACGCTCAACACGTCGAGGTGGAGGCCGCCGTCGAAGAGGAGTGAGAGCGTCTCCTTGCTCTGCACCCAGCCGAGCCCGAGGCTCTGACATTGGAGCGGCCCGAGCGCGCGCTGGATGGGGAGGACGACCTTGTCGGACGGTTTACCGTTCGAGTCGTAGAGCTGGAAGACGAACTTGCCCGTCCGGACGTAAGCGGCCGACATCGAAAAGGTCGGGTTGACGGGCGACTTGTCGCCGCCGGGGGCGGAGCCCGCGGGCGGCTTCGCGGGCGAGCCCGATTGGAGGAGACTCTGCGCGACGGGGTTGCTGCCCGACCCCTGCACGGCGCTGCCGAAGTTGGGGCCTAAGGGGAGGCCGAGGCTGTCGAGCGCGGCGGCGCCGCCGAACGTCACGGAGCCGCCCGACTGCTTGACGTAGACGCGCAACTCGGCCGCGTTCATCGTGTAGCCCTTGACGTTGCAGAGCGGCTGGCCGGCCCCGCCCCGCACGTCGAGCCCGAGGCTGACGAACTCGACGTGCGGAACGAACTGCAACTCCGGCCCCTTCGAGGTGCAGGCGCCCGCGGCCGAACTGCTCCGCAGAAGGTAGACCGAGACGCCGGGCTGCGCGTAGTCCTTGGTCTGGCCGAGCGAACGCGCGACCCACGAGTTCGAGTCCTCTTCGGCGGCGACCCACTTGCCAAGCTGAACGTAAATCTGCGCGGGGGGCAGGGGTGGGGCGCCGCCCGGCATGCCCGTCCCGCCGCCGCCCGTCTGGCCTCGGCCGCCGCTGACGAGGATGTCCTGAATCATCAGGCGCGCGCCGTAGTCGTAGGTGCCGGACGTGCCGGTCGCTTCCTTCACAACGAAGATGCCGCTGCCGTCGGCGCCCGCCGGGATGGGGATGATCGGTTTCTCGGAGTCGGCGAGCCGGTTGAGGAGGTTGAAGAGAAAGTTCTCGGCCAGCACCTTCGGGTTGTTGACGTTCTCCTGAAGGTAGCTGAGGTTGAGCTGATACTTGCCGTCTTTGTCGATGCCGAGGATGCATGCGTCGGCGAGGATATCGCCGACCGTGTAGGTCGAGCCGCCGACGTAGTTGTTGAGCCAGTAGGTGCCCTGAAGGATGACGGAGGCGATCCATTCGCCGACCGTGGCGATGTTGTCGAGCAGCCCCTTGAGCGAGTCGAAGGTACAGTTGCCGCCGGGGCAGGGGAGCGTGCCCGATGCGCCCTTCACGCCGCCGAAGACGAGCTTCATCGAGGGCGTTTGCGTGGACGAGAAGAAGATGTCCACGTCGAGCTTCATCGTCTGGAAGGTGACGCCGTGCGGCGCGCTGAAGGTCTTGCCGTCGGTCATGCCGGCCGCGACGCCGACGCTCGACGGCTGCGTCCCGATGACGAGTGAGGGGGCGGCCGTCGCCGAGACCTGGAAGAGCGGGACGAGTCCGTAGGCGGCGACGGAGAGGTTCTGGTAGCCGGTCTGCTTCATCACCCCGAGACCGATCTGCGCCGAGGCGACGCCGGGGACGGGGGCGGGCGCGACGACGTAGAAGTTAGTCGGCGTGGTGCTGTCAACCGGGTTCGGGATCGAGTACCAGGAGCCTCCCGGCAGCCCCGGCGCGTTGGAGGCGGGGCCGAGCACGTCCTTGATGAGCTGCAACAACTCGGGGACGTGCCGGGGGATCTTGGCAAGCTCAGTCCCGGCCTGCGAGAACCAGCCCTGGTTGATCTCGCCGGCCGGCGTGATCAGCCCGAACAACTGCCCGAGGTTCGACACCTTTGGCCCGAGTGCGTCCGTCAGACTCGACATAATCTCTCTCCGGGTCGTTCGCGCACCCGCGCGAAGCTGTGGAAGGGTCGCGACGGCTCACGCCCCCCAGTCCCAATCCTTGTAGAAGGTGTCCCAGAACGTCGAGACGTTGTTGCTGAGGGTCGTGTCTCTGGGGGCGGACGCCGGATTGCTCCTGTACGCCGGGTCGGAGAAGTAGTTGGCGCCCGTGGTTACACCGACGAGGTAAAGCTTGCGCAGGTCGCTCGTCTTCAAGGCGAAGAGCGGTCCGCCGGAATCGCCCGGGCCGGTCGAGGTGGTGTTGTTGGCGTTGACGGCGATGAGGTTGAAAGACTCGGGGCCGAGCTTGTAGGTGTCCTTGGCTTTGCCCTTCCCCTTGATCGTGTCGATCTCGAAGGCGGAGGGGAGCGGGGCGCGCGCCCCGAGCGTCGGCCAGCGACACTGGATCAGTCCCTCCTTGTTGTCGTAGCTCGCCGTCTCCGCCACGTCCGCGTCTCTCCCGGCGCCGTAGCCCATCTGGAGGAAGGTGTAGACGGCGCTGTCAAGAATCGGGCAGCCCTTGGCGGGCTTGTTGGCGAGGAGCTGTTCGTACTCGACGGCCTGCGACGCGAGGATGAAGCGGTTGTTCTCGACGAAGGTGCAGAAGGCCGGGGTCGTGGATTCAAGCACCATGATGTCGTAGCCCCACGTCGTATCGTCGCTCCCCTTGAAGTTGAAGGCGGAGACGGCGGCGGGCGCGGCGGACGGCGGCGCCCCCTCAAGCGCCGTCGGGCCGTAGAAGAGCCGGAGGCCGTCTCGCAGCGCCGTCGTTGCGAGCTCGCTCGGCTTCTTCGTGCGCATGTTCCCGCCGGAGAGCGAGCCGAGGAGGTGCTTGGCCGTCAGCACGTAGGCCGTGGCGGTGCCCGCAACGTCGGCCGTGTTGAGGATGACGCCCGTGCCCGTGCCGCGGCCGTCGGCGGTCTTGATGAGGACGGTCGCGTTGAAGAGCTGCGTCCTGACCGCCGTGTCAGTGATGAATTGTGCGAACTTCTCGTTGGCGAGCGTCCGCGTCCCCTTCTTCGTCACGACCCCTTTCGCCGTGACATCTTTGCTCAAGATCATCCGGGCTCCTCGGTGTGGCCCGTCGTCGGCGCGGGCCGGTCGGGGTGGGGCCGCGAGCGAGCGCGGCGGCGCCCGAACGCTGCACCGGCATGACTGACGAGATTTAAAAAAAACAGAGACCGTCAGCCCGAGACGAGGGCAGTCGTCTCGGAGACGTGAAATGGGGCTCCCACGAATTTCAGGTAAGAACGATCAGCTCGAAGCGCAGAATGGAGACCGCAGTATACTCCTGCCGCATCGGATTACAAAAAAAAAATCAGCCGGAACATCCCGCCGCCGTTGCGGCCTCAGTCGGGACATTGCCGCCGAGGGCTTATCGTGCAATTTATAGCGATTTGCAAATGAGTGCGACGGCCACCGGGGAAGAGATGATGAGGGAGCGCGGCCTTTCTTCTGACCAGCATTACTTTTTGAGCACTACCAATTCACGCGCCGTTGATGCAGCAGCAGGCTCAATTCCCTAAAGGCTTCGTCTCGGTCGCGAGCGGGCTCGGGGGGATTTTGAAGGAGGAGACGGGGT
>CAXTSK010000440.1:0-4851 GCA_964246655.1 uncultured Pyrinomonadaceae bacterium | reverse complement strand
TCCGCGAGGGGGGCCGGACGGTCGGCGCCGGCACCGTCTCCGACATCATCGAGTAGTCACAGTTCAAGAGCCCTCGGCCGACGGTCGAACCTGACGCCAGGGGCTTTGGCTGAATGCTGACCGCTGAAAGCTAAAGAAGAAAGACATGCTGAACGAGAAGATCAGAATCAGGCTCAAGGCGTACGACCACCGCGTGCTCGACCAGTCCACGTCGGAGATCGTCGAGACGGCCAAGCGCACGGGCGCGCGCGTGGCGGGGCCGATCCCGCTCCCCACTTCGAAGAACAAGTGGACGGTCCTGCGCTCGCCCCACGTCGATAAGAAGTCGCGCGAGCAGTTCGAGATTCGCACGCACAAGCGTCTGATGGATATCCTCGATCCGACGCCGCAGACCGTGGACGCGCTGATGAAGCTCGACCTCCCCGCGGGCGTCGATGTCGAGATTAAGGCGTTCGGCCGGAGCTAAGGCTCCAGTTCAAAGTTCCAAGTTGCAAGTTCAAAGTTAGAACTTGCCTGTGACTTTGAACTTTGAACTTGCAACTTGGAACTAGAGGTTCGTGATGATTAACGGAATCATCGGTAAGAAGGTCGGGATGACGCAGCTCTTCGCCGCGGACGGGACGGTCACGCCTGTGACGGTCATCAAGGCGGGGCCGTGCGTCGTCGTGCAGAAGAAGTCCTCGGCCGGGCGCGACGGCTACGACGCCGTCCAGCTGGGCCTCGTCGAAGACCGCCCCGTCAAGCTCAAGAACGTGACCAAGCCGATGCAGGGTCACTTCGAGAAGACGGGCGCGGGGGTGCCCCCGACGCGCGTGCTGAAGGAGATTCGTCTCGACGGCGCGAATGGCGGCGAGGTCAACGTCGGCGACAAGGTTTTGGTTGACCAGTTCGCCGAGGGCGACTCGATTGAGCTGGTCGGCAAGTCAAAGGGTCGGGGCTTCCAGGGCACGATCAAGCGCCACCACTTCAACCGCGGCCCCGAGAGCCACGGCTCGATGAACGTGCGCCGGCCCGGCTCCATCGGCCAGTCGGCGTATCCCTCGCGCGTCATCAAGGGCACGCGCTCGTCGGGCCACATGGGCGACGCCCGCGTGACGCTCAAGGGTCTGACGGTCGCGCGCGTGGACGTGGAGAACAACCTGCTCATGGTGCGCGGCTCGGTGCCCGGCGCCAACGGCAGCGTCGTCGTCGTGAAGAAGGCGGTTAAGAAATAGTTTTCAGTTTATAGTTTTCAGTTTTCAGTAAGAGCGTCGGTTCCTGCTGAAAACTAAAAACTTAAAACTGAAAACTGCGAACGGAGTGAGTGAAATGCCTACCGTTAAGGTGCGCAACCTGAAGAACGAAGAGGTCGGCGACCTCGAATTGTCGGACGCCGTCTTCGGCGCCGAGTTGAACGAAGCGCTGATCCACTCGGCCGTCAAGGCCCACCTCGCGGGCGCCCGGCAGGGCACCGTGGGGACGAAGACCCGCGGCGACGTTTCCGGCTCGGGCAAGAAGCTCTGGAAGCAGAAGGGGACGGGGCGCGCGCGCATCGCGAGCATCCGCTCGCCGCTGTGGAAGGGCGGCGGCAACGTCCACGGGCCGCAGGCGCGCGACTGGTCACAGCCTTTGCCGAAGAAGATGCGCCGCGGCGCGCTGCGCTCAGCCCTGTCCGAACGCTTGCGCGAGGGGAATCTCGTCGTCGTCGAGGAGCTGGTCTTCGGCCAGCCGAAGACGAAGGAGTTCGTCGGGGCGCTCGCGGCGCTCGGGCTCGAAGGGAAGACGTTGATCGTTGACAGCATCGACAACGACAACCTCGTGCTCGCGGCGCGCAACGTCAAGGCGGCGAAGGTCGTCGGCCCCTACGGCGTCAACATCTACGACGTGCTCTATCACGAGAAGCTCGTGATGACGCGCTCGGCCGCCGAGACGCTTCAAGCGCAACTCGGGCCTGAGAAGAAGGCCGCGCCCGCCGACGAGAACGTCGCGGAAGAGAACACGCAGGAAGAGGAGGCGGCGTAGGAAGATGAGAACGATCTGGGACATCATCAAGGCGCCGGTCATCACCGAGAAGGCGCTCGTCGCCAAGGAGGAGTCGCAGGACGGCCGCCAGCTCCTGACCTTCCGCGTGGACGTGAAGGCGACCAAGCCGGAGATCAAGTCGGCCGTCGAGCGCATCTTCAACGTCGAGGTGGACGCGGTGCGCACCATCAACTACATGGGCAAGAAGGCGCGGCGCGGCCGCTTCGAGGGGCGCAAGCCCTCCTGGAAGAAAGCCTACGTCACGCTCAAGTCGGGCCAGGCGCCGTTCGACTATGGCGAGAATATCTAGTTTTGAGTTTTAAGTTTTCAGTTTTTAGCAAGAACAAGCTCTTAACTGAAAACTAAAAACTGAAAACTGAAAACTGGAAAAGTTATGGGCATCAAGAAACTGACACCGACATCGCCGTCGCGCCGGTACCAGACGTACCTGACGCGCGACGAGTTGACGCCGGGCGCCGAGCCCGAGAAGTCGTTGCTGGAGAAGAAGACGCGCATCAGTGGCCGCAACAACGACGGCCACATCACCGTGCGCCGGCGCGGCGGCGGCCACAAGCGCCACTACCGCATCGTGGACTTCAAGCGCGACAAGGCGGGCATTCCCGGCCGCGTCACGCAGATCGAGTACGACCCGAACCGCTCGGCGCACATCGCGCTCATCACCTACCTCGACGGCGAGAAGCGCTACATCATCGCGCCCGCCGGGCTCGAAGTGGGCAAGACCGTGATGAGCGGCCCCGAGGCGGACATCCTGCCGGGGAACGCGCTGCCGATTCGGAACATCCCGCTCGGCACGCAGATTCACAACATCGAGCTGCGCCCGGGCAAGGGCGGCCAACTCGTGCGCTCGGCGGGCGGCTTCGCGCAGCTCGTCGCGAAGGAAGGCGACCACGCGCAGGTGCGCATGCCCTCGGGCGAAGTCAGGCGCGTGCCGGTTGTGTGTTACGCGACCGTCGGACAGGTCGGGAACGTCGAGCACGAGAACGTCTCGTACGGCAAGGCCGGGCGCACGCGTTGGCACGGCATCCGCCCGCACGTCCGCGGCGTCGCGATGAACCCCGTGGATCACCCGCACGGCGGCGGCGAGGGCAAGACCTCGGGCGGCCGTCACCCCGTGACGCCCTGGGGCCAGCCGACGCGCGGCTACAAGACGCGTAAGACCAAGCGCACCTCGAACATGATCGTGCGCGACCGCAGAGTGAAATGATGAATGATGAATGCGGAATGATGAATTAAAGAGAGTTCTTAATTCATCATTCATCACTCCGCATTCATCACTTTGGAGAAGCAATGGCACGTTCAGTCAAAAAAGGGCCGTTCATCGACAGGCACCTGGAGAAGAAGGTCGAGGAGGTGCGCTCGGGCGCGTCCCGCCCGCCCGCGATCAAGACCTGGTCGCGCCGCTCGACCATCACGCCCGACTTCGTCGGCCTGACCTTCGGCGTCCACAACGGCAAGCGCCACATCCCCGTCTACGTGACGGAGAACATGGTCGGCCACAAGCTCGGCGAGTTCGCCCCGACGCGCACCTTCAAGGGGCACGCGGGCACGAAGGCGGAGAAGTCTTCCAAGCCCGCCAGGTAGGCACTGAGGTTCAGAGATGGAAGCGATAGCGAGTGCAAAATACTTACGCGGGTCGGCGCAGAAGGCGCGGCTCGTGGTTGACATGATTCGCGGCAAGCGCGTGGGCGAGGCGCTGGCGATCCTTCAGTTCACCAACAAGCGCGCCGCCGGCCACATCGAGAAGTGCCTGCGCTCGGCCATCGCCAACGCGACCGAGAAGGCCGAGCGGCAGAACGTCGCCGTCGATCCGGACGACCTCTTCGTCAAGACGGCCTTCGTGGACATGGGGCCGACCAAGCACCGCCGCCGCGTCCGCCCCGCCCCGCAGGGGCGCGCCTACCGCGAGCAGCGCCACTTCTGCCACGTGACCGTCGAGGTCTCGACCGGGCAGGAGGAGGGCACGGCCGTGAAGGGCAAGGGCAAGAACGCCAAGGCCGTCGCCGAGGCTGCGCCGAAGGGCAAGGCCGCGGGCGCGAGCAAGGGCGATGCAAAGAAGGCCGCGCCGAAGCGCGCCGCGAAGAAGCCGGAAGCGGCTCCGGCCGAAACGTCACAGGCGGAAGAGTCCGCGTCTCAGGAATAGAAGCTTAGGAGAAGATTGTGGGTCAGAAAGTTCATCCGTACGGCTTTCGCCTCGGCTACAACAAGGACTGGCATTCGCACTGGTTCGCCAAGAAGCTTTACGGCGACTACCTCCTTGAAGACTTGAAGCTCAAGGCGCAGATGAAGGGCCGGTTTGCCGGCGCGGGCGTCTCGCACGTAGACGTGGAGCGCGCGGCCAACCGCCTCAAGCTCATCATCTACACCTCGCGCCCGGGCATCATCATCGGCCGCAAGGGCGCCGAGATCGACAAGCTCAAGGCCGACATCTCGGCGCGCACGGGCAAGGAAGTGCTCGTCTCCATTCAGGAGATTCACAAGCCCGAACTGAACGCGCAGCTTCAGGCCGAGAAGATCGCCGCGCAGCTTGAGAAGCGCATCGCCTTCCGCCGCGCCATGCGCAAGACGGTCGAAGAGACGCTGCGCTTCGGCGGGCAGGGCATCAAGGTCAAGGTCGCGGGCCGCTTGAACGGCGCCGAGATCGCGCGCACCGAGTGGCACCTGCAAGGCCGCCTGCCTCTGCACACGCTGCGCGCGGACGTGGACTACGGCTTCGCCGAGGCGCACACGACCTTCGGCGTCATCGGCGTCAAGTGCTGGATTTACCGCGGCGAGATTCTCGACCCGAAGGCGGCGATGGCGCGCGGCACGCAGCCCGACCCCATCAACGAG
>CAXTSK010000439.1:0-4853 GCA_964246655.1 uncultured Pyrinomonadaceae bacterium | reverse complement strand
GTTTCGACGACGATGAGCGTGTGCTGGAACCAGTGGCTGCGCGCGCGACGGCGGCCGCGGCACCGTCGCGCAGGCCTTCCTGCGGGGAGTACTTCGAACTGCGCCACGCGGGCGCGAGCCCGAACACGACGCCCGTCAGCACGCTCGCGCCCGCGTGGCAGGCCACGCGCTACGACCTGCAAGGGTCGCTCAGGGAGGGCGGCCGGGGCGTCGCGGGCTCACGCAGCCGCGTGCGCTCGGGCCTGGTCGTCGTCGAGGTCGCGCTTTCCCTGCTCCTGCTCTCGGGCGCCGGGCTCCTCGTCAAGAGCTTCGCGCGGCTGCAAGCGGTAGACCCGGGGTTCGATCCCGAAGGCGTCATCACGATGAGGGTGTCGCTGCCGGGCTCGCGCTACAGGGAGCCGGCGCGCAAGGCGGAGTTCTACGCGGCGCTGTTGGAGCGCGTGAAGGCCCAGCCCGGCGTCGAGTCGGCGGGCGCGACCCTTTCGCTGCCGCTCGGCGGCAGTAACTACTCGGTCGGGCGCAGCTTCATCCGCGAGGGGCGGCCCACGACGCCGGAGGAGGACGAGAACGCCGCCTACTCGGTCGTCACGCCCGACTACTTCCGCGCGATGCGGATACCCCTGCGCGCGGGCCGCGTCTTCGAGGAGCGCGACGACGTGGAGTCGCCGAAGGTGGTCGTCATCAACGAGGCGCTCGCGCGCAAGGCGTTCGCGGGCGAAGACCCCGTCGGCAAGCGCATACAAATCTGGCGCGACGAGAAGTTCCCGCGCGAGGTCGTCGGCGTGGTCGGCGACACGAAGCCACAGACGCTCGACGCCGCCGAACCGGCCTTGCAGATGTACGTGCCGCACCGGCAGGACGCGGGGTGGGGCTCGCTCTCGCTCACCATACGCGCGCGCGGCGCGGAGGCCGACTCGCTCGTGCGCGGCGTGCGCGAGGAGGTGCGCGCGCTCGACCGCGAACTGCCCGTCTACGACGTGAAGACGCTCGATAAAGTCGTCGCGGACTCGACCGCCTACCGGCGCGTAGCGATGATTCTGATGGCGGGCTTCGCGTGCGCGGCGCTGCTGCTGGCGGGCGTCGGGCTCTACGGCGTGGTCAGCTACGCGGTGGCGCAGCGGACGCGCGAGATCGGCGTGCGCCTCGCGCTCGGCGCGCGCGGCCGGGACATCCTCGGCCTCGTCGTCCGCCAGGGGATGCTGCTCACGCTGGGCGGCCTCGCGCTCGGCCTCGCCTGCGCCTTCGCGCTGACGCGCCTCATCACAGGACTCCTCTACGGCGTCACGGCCACCGACCCGGTCGTCTACCTCGTCGTCTCGCTGCTGCTCGCCGCGGTGGCTCTGCTCGCTTGTCTTATCCCGGCGCGGAGGGCGACGAAGGTCGATCCGATGGTGGCGCTACGCTACGAATGATGAATGATGAATATGACGACGTGATGATATTCATCACTCATCACTCATCACTCATCACTGCTTTGCGAACGAAGTAAACAAGATGACTCTGTTTCAAGATTTAAGCTTCGCGGCGCGGATGCTGTGGAAGAACCCGGGGTTTTCGGCCGTGGCGATTCTGGCCGTGGCCCTGGGCGTGGGCGCGAACACGACGATTTTCTCGGTCGTGAACGCGCTGCTGCTGCGGCCGTTCGCGTACGAGACGACGCAGAGGGCCGTGATGGTCTGGGAGCGCGGCGTTGACGAGACCAACAACCGCAACTCGGTCGCGCCCGCCAACTACATGGACTGGCGCGACCAGACGAAGGTCTTCGAAGAGCTCGCCGCCTACGGCCAGCAGCACTTCAGCATCAACGAGGGCGAGCAGCCCGAGCGCGTCCCCGGCGCGGCCGTCACGCCCTCGCTCTTCCGCGTGCTCGCCGCGCGGGCCGAGCGCGGCCGCACCTTCAGCGAAGAGGAAGGCAGGCCCGGCGCCGACCCCGTCGTCCTCATCAAGCACAGCCTGTGGCGCGAGCGCTTCGGCGGCGACCCCGACATCGTCGGCCGCACCGTCCGCATCGACAACAAGCCGCGCACCGTCGTCGGCGTCATGCCCGACGAGTTCGACTTCCCCCTCAACGCCTGCGAGGTCTGGGCGCCGCTCGCCTTCGACGCCGAGGACGCGCAAGACCGCGGCAACCACTACCTGCAAGTCGTCGGACTCCTTCGCCCCGGCGTCTCGGTCGCGCAGGCCGACGCCGAGGTGCGCGCCGTGGCCGAACGCGCGCGCACGCTCTACCCCGACTCGAACGGCGGGCGCACGGCCTTCGCCGAGTCGCTCACGGACTCCTTCACGCGCGGCTCCAAGCCCTACATCATCGTGCTGCTCGGCGCGGTCGGCTTCGTGCTGCTCATCGCGTGCGCCAACGTCGCGAACCTCCTGCTCGTGCGCGCCTCGTCGCGCCAGCGCGAGCTAGCCGTCCGCACCGCGCTCGGCGCGAGCCGCTGGCGGCTCATCCGCCAACTCCTCACCGAGAGCCTTCTGCTCGCGCTCATCGGCGGCATGGCCGGGCTGCTCTTCTCGGTGTGGGGCATCGATTTCATCGCGAAGGGGATGCCGCCGACCTTCACCAAGTACATCCCCGGTTGGAAGCACATGGGGATCGACGCGACCGTGCTCGGCTTCACGCTCGCGGCGTCGGTCTTGACGGGCATCGTCTTCGGCATCGTGCCGGCCTTACAGGCGACGCGCACGAACCTGAACGAGTCTTTGAAGGAGGGCGGGCAGAAGGGCGCGAGCGGCGGCGCGCGGCGCAACCTTATGCGGAGCATGCTGGTCGTCTCGGAGGTCGCGCTCTCGCTCGTGCTGCTGGCGGGCGCGGGCCTGATGGTCCGCAGCTTCTACGAGATGCTGAAGGCCGACCTGGGCCTGAAGCCCGAAGGCGTGCTCACCGTCGAGATGTCCCTGCCGCGCGCGGCCTACCCTGAGAAGGCGCAGAACGTGAGCTTCTACGAACAACTCATCTCGCGTGTGCGCGCGCTGCCCGGCGTCGCGTCGGCCGCGGCCATCAACAACGTGCCGATGAGCCGCGACGGCAACCTGAGTTCGACCTTCTACGTCGATGGTCGCCCCGCGCCGCCGCCCGACCGGCGGCCTTACGCGAACTTCAACGTCGTCACGCCCGGCTACTTCGAGACGGCCGGCACGCGCATCCTGCGCGGGCGCGGCATCGACGAGTCGGACGACGCGCGCGCGCGTCCCGTCGTCGTCGTCAACGAGGCGCTCGCGCGCCACATGTTCCCCGGCGAAGACCCCCTGGGCCGCCGCCTCGTCGTCTCGGAAGAGGGGCCGCCGTGGGAGATCGTCGGCGTCTCGGCCGACGTGAAGAACGAGGATTTGGAGCAGGAGGCGGAGTGGGAGTTCTACCGCCCGCATAAGCAGGAGCCTTGGTACACGATGGCGCTCGTCGTGCGCGCGGGCGAGGGCCAGACGGCGACGGGGTTGGCGCCGCTGGTGCGCGGCGAGGTGAAGGCGCTGGACGCGGCGCTCCCCGTCTACAACGTGCGGACGATGGCCGACGTGGTGGACGAGGCCGTCTCGCCGAAGCGCCTGACGATGTTCCTGCTGGCCTTCTTCGCTTTAGGCGCGCTGCTGCTCGCGGCCGTCGGGCTCTACGCCGTGATGTCGTACGCCGTCGCGCAGCGCCGCCACGAGATCGGCATCCGCCTCGCGCTCGGCGCTCAGGGGCGAGACATCCTGCGGCTCGTGCTCTCGCAGGGCGTCGTGCTCACGCTCATCGGGCTGGCGCTCGGGCTCGCGGGCGCGCTGGCCGTGACGCGCGTGATGGCGAGCATCCTCTACGGCGTCTCGGCGACCGACCCGCTGGTCTTCGGCGGCGTCGCGTTCGTGCTCGCCGCGGCGGCGCTCCTCGCCTGCTACGTCCCCGCACGCAGGGCGACGAAGGTAGACCCGATGATTGCTCTCAGGTACGAGTGATGAGTGAGTAAGTGAAGGTCGCCGCTCCGTAGGAGCGAGATGTTTATAGCTTAGGCCGTTCGTTGCCTCGACAAGCTCCGGAGGAGCGGCATGTCACATGTCGCCCCTGACGGGGCTCGGGGCGGTTAAGGCTTTTAACTATAAACATCAAGTCCCTATGGGACTCTTCGGAGGCCCATCAGCCCTGCTTTAGTCCGTCACTGCTTTGGGGAGGAATGATGCGAACACTGTGGCAGGACGTGCGGTACGGGGCGCGTGCGATGCGCGCGAACCCGGGGTTCACTCTGGTCGCCGTCGTGGCGCTGGCGTTGGGGGTGGGTGCGAACACGGCCATCTTCTCGGTCGTCAACGCCGTGCTCTTAAGGCCGCTCCAGTACCCGAACGCCGAGCGCGCCGTCGTCATCCAGGAGTTGAACCCTGAGGGGCGGCGCGTTCAGGTCACGCCGGCCAACTTCCTCGACTGGCGCGCGCAGGCCACCGTCTTCGAGCAGATGGCGGCCATCCTCACGCGCCCCGCGAACCTCGCCGTCGGCGACGAGGCCGAGCGCGTCAACTTCGCCATGACCTCGGCCAGCTTCTTCGACGTGTTCGGCGTCCGGCCCCGCGCGGGCCGCTTCTTCCTGCCCGACGAGGAGAAGGCCGGGCACGCCCCGGTCGTCGTCCTGAGCCACGCCCTCTGGCAGCGCCGCTTCGGCGCAGACTCTTCGATCATAGGTAAGAGCGTCACGCTCGACGGTCAGCCTTACGAGGTCGTCGGCGTCGCGCCCGAAGGCTTCTCTTACCCCGACCGTACGGAGGCGTGGGTGCCGCCCTTCGCGCGCGTGCCCACCGTCAGCCCGGAGCAGGACGTTGAGCGCGCGCGGGGCGTCGGCTTCCTGAGCGCCGACCCGCACCTCAACCCCGGCGCGCCGCTTGAGCACGCGCGC
>CAXTSK010000438.1:0-4857 GCA_964246655.1 uncultured Pyrinomonadaceae bacterium | reverse complement strand
GCTCCTGCACGATGCCGTAGGAGACGGCGAGCCCTAAGCCCGTCCCGCGCCCGCACGTCGGGGATGGCGTCGCGCGCGTTCAGCAGGAGGTTGGTGAAGACCTGTTGCAGCTTGCCCGCGTTGCCGTAGACGCACGGCAGGTCGGCCGCGTACACGCGCGCGATCTCGACGCGGCTCTGGCGCAGTTGCGGTTCGAGCAGTTGCAGCGTGTCGTCGAGCACGCGCGCGAGCTTCACCTCGGCGAAGTCGGTCGCGCCGCCCGTGCGCGAGAAGTTGAGAAGGTTGTTGACGATGCCCGTGGCGCGGTCGGTCTGCCGCCGAATCTTCTGGAGGAGCGCGTGCTTCGGGTCGGTCTCGGCGAGCATGCCCAGAAGCATCTGCGTGTACGACGAGACGCCCGTCAGCGGCGTGTTGATCTCGTGCGCGACGCCCGCCGCGAGCAGGCCGATGGAGGAGAGTTTCTCGCGCTGCTGCAACTGCTCTTCGAGCCTGACGCGGCCCGTCACGTCTTCGAGCACGACGAGCACGCCGCCGTGCTCGGCCGCGTCGGCGCGCTTCAGCGGCGCGAGCGCGATATTGAGGATGAGCGTGCGGCCGGTGCGGGTCGCCGTGTGCAGCTTGTAGATGTTACGCAGTTCCGAAAGGTTCCAGCTCTGCTCGCCGAGCGCGAGCCGCAGGGTCTCCGCGAAGTCCTCGGCGAAGAGGTCTTCGACGAGCTGCCCCGTCGCCTCGTCGCGCCTGAGGCCCAGCATCTCTTCGAGCGCGGAGTTGCAGGCCGTCACACGCCCTTCTTCGTCCGCCGTCAGGATGCCGACGTTGATGGACTCGACGATGGACTCGTTGAACTCCTTGAGCAACGCGAGTTCTTCCGCGCGCTCCTTCTGCTCCTGATAGAGCAGGCTGTTCTCGATGGCGACGGCGACGTAGCCCGAGACTGTGCGCAGGATTTCGAGGTCTTCCGAGGAGAGCAGCGCGCCGCCCGTCGAGCGACCCAGGCCGATGACCGCCACCATCCGCCCGCGCACCACGCACGGCACGTAGTAGTGAAGCGCGCGGCGCACGAACCCGTTCGTCTCGGGCGGCAAATCCAACCCGTCGGCGCGCACGACGCCGTCCTCGGCCGCGCGCGTGCGGATCATCTCGCGGAAGTCGGGCGGGACGATGACCTCCGACGAGAGGCCGATGGTGCGCGCCACGTGATATGCCCCGCCCCCGCGCGCGTCCTCGATGAAGATGGCGACGCGCTCGACGCCCAAGACCTGTTGGAGGCGACCGACCAGCGCGTCGAGCAGCGGGTCTAAAGAGGTCGTCGCCGAGAGCGTCCGGCCGAAGTCCAGAAGGCCCGCGCGCAGGTCGTAACGCTCGCCGTAGAAGAAGCGGTCGGTGCGCTCTTGCAGGAAGTTCTTCAAAGGCGCGGCCGTCATCACGATCACGGACATCGCCGCCACCGCGATGATGACGCGCATCGTGACGACGCCCGGCGTGATGACCTCGCCGCCGAAGGCGTAGAGCCCCGCGACGTAGACGACCGACCCGATCATCAGCGCGATGGTCAGCGTCGTCAAAGCGTAGACGGCCGTGCGCCGCACGACCATGTCCACGTCCATCAGGCGGTAGCGCACCACCGAGTTTCCGAACGTGAGCGGGATGAGCACGAGCGGCAGCACCGCCGCGTCCGTCATCCACTTCCGCGTCGGCTCGCTCAGAAGCCCCTCGCCCAGGCCGAACAGGTAGCCGGCCGCGTAGAGCAGCGTGAACGGCGTCACCGCCAGCGCCGAGCCCCACACGACCCACTTCAACTGCTGCCGGACGATGGCCGACTCGTTCCTGACGAACCGGCGCACGAGGACGAACGAACCCGCCACGAGCGCCGCCGTCAGGAAGCCCGTCTCCACCTGCGACAGGCGGACGGGGAAGTCCTCGGGCAAAGCCTCGTAGGCCGCGAAGAGCAGGCCGAAGATTGTCGAGCCCGGCCAGCGGTTGTGCAGCGCCGGCGCGAAGTCGTAGAAGCCCACGAGCGCCACGAGCGCTGCCGTCGGCGCGTAGAGCAAGTAGACGCGCTGCGGCCGCAGTTCGGAGAGCCGGTAGCGAACGGGGTAGACCGCGCAGAAGTGCAAGAGTACCGGCGCGAAGAGCGCGAAGGCGACGTTGTCTAAGAACTCGACGGCGAGGTCAAGGTCTTCCAGTCCGCCGTACGGCTTGTAGAAGTGAAAGACGAAGGCGACGAGGCAGAGCGTCGCGAAGTGGAGCGCGAAGGGCGCGCGCCCGCCCTGCTTGAAGAAGACGAAGAGCCCGACCAGAAGGTAGACGACGCCGACGAGGTTGAGGTAGAGGTCGCGCGAGGTGAGCGTCCGCTGCGGCGTCAGGTTGTCGAGGTCGATCTGGTAGTAGCGCGTCTCTTCGGGGTTCTGTGGGCGGACGATGAAGTAGTGCACGCGCCCACCGACGCCCGCCTCTTCGAGGTAAATCTGCACGTCGTAGGTCGTCGTGACCTGCTCGCGCTCCTCGCTGTCGCCGACGGCGACGCCGACGAGCCGGTCGCCCGGCATCACGCCGAAGACGCCCTTGCGGCCCGCGGGCGAGTCCTGCTTGATCGAGCGCGCGACGATGCCCTCGCCGGTCTTCACCCAGTCGATGCCGTCGGTCGGGGGCGCGATGTGCGTGAGGCGCTGCGCGAAGTTGATGGTGCCGGCCGCGACGAGCACCGCCGCCACGATCAGCAGCGCCCAGCCCTTCGTCGTCAGCACGGAATCCTTCATCATCTCACACGCGACATCTTGTCATTACTGGCTTGAGGAACGCGCCCGGCTCGGGCCTTCAAGTCCCGGCAGGCTTCGAGCCCTGGTAAATCAAAAGTTTTGAAGCAAGCTGTATTCCAGCTTAAACGTCGCCCCCCTTCATACTTACGCCCCGTCCGCGCGCTCTGACAATCCCTGTGCTGGCGCGTGTTAACCGTGTAGCAAAGTTCGTTGACTAAAACGCGCGGCTTCGGGCGCACTCCCCCCATAATTCATAATTTCGTATCGCCTCCGAAAATTCGGATACGCCGTTGATACACGAAAGTCCCGCGCCTTCGGTGTGAGTGTGGGCGCGAGACTTTGTCTGAAACCGGCGGCCCGGGGAGACCGC
Organism: uncultured Pyrinomonadaceae bacterium; assembly: GCA_964246655.1. GTDB lineage: Bacteria > Acidobacteriota > Blastocatellia > Pyrinomonadales > Pyrinomonadaceae > QHXN01. The sequence goes on along the minus strand of CAXTSK010000438.1, from coordinate 1,728 downwards.
CGGCAGGGACTTAGAACCTGACCGAAATCCCTCCGCGCAGAGAACGGCGGAGCGCGCCGAGCGAGAGTTGCGTCTCGCCGTCGTCGGCGCCCGTCGCGAGGTCGAGGAGGTTGCGCGCGTCCACGGTCGCCTCGGCGCGGACGGGCAGGCCGAACGTCGGCAGCTCCTTCGTGACGAGGATGCTCAAACTCGGGTCGTAGACGGCGAGGCGGCCCGCGAACGGGTCGATGGCGAAGACCGCGGCGCGCGGCGAGAAGCGCAAGACCGTGCGGACGTTCATGCCGTCGAGCAGGCTCGCGTCGAGCTGCGCGGCGGCCGTCTGGAAGAAAGTGTTCTGGAAGAGCTGGTCGGGGGTTGAGATGCCATCGGGGGAGAGCTGCTGGCCCTGCCCGAAGGCGAAACCGGCCGAAGCCTTCAGGCGGCTCGACACGCGCCGCGTGTAGACGACGCGCAGGCCCTTCGCCCCGCCCTGCTGGTTCGCGATGTCTAAGAGCGCCGCGCCGCCCTCGCTCGTCAAGCCTTCGAGCGGGCTGCTCAGGAGGCCGACGCCGCGGCCCGATACGGTGTCGAAGAAGGCAGTGGCCTCGACCGTCGAATTCTCGGTCAGTATACGTTCGACGCCGAACTCAAGGCGGTGACTGCGCTCAAGCACGGCCTGCCCGTCGATGACGGCGACGGCCTGCCCCGCGTTCTCCTTGAAGACGATCTGTCCGTCCTCGAACTCGACGCCGTCGGCGCGCGTGCTCGGGTCGTTGCCGGGCGCGAACGAGGCGTGCAGGCGCGTGCGGGCGTTGGCGTCGAAGGAGACGCCGACTCGCGGCGTGAACCCGCCCCGGCCGCCGACAAACTTCGAATAGTCGAGCCCGAGCACGACGACCACGCCGTCGCGCACGACCCACTCGTCCACGGCGCGCACGGAAACCTGTTCCAGCTTCTCGCCGCCCGACGTGTTGAACCCGAGATGCGCGGCAGGCTGAAAGTCCGCCGAGACGGTCTTCGTCAGAGTCGGCAGGCGGGCGCCGCCGAAGGTCGTGCTGATCAGGTGGCGCGAGCCTGCGCGGACGCGCGCGGTCGCTTCCAGACGCTCGAACTCTCCGGCCTGTCCGGCGAAGATGAGTTGCACCTGACGGTTGACCGGCGTCGCCACGGCGAAGTTCAGGCCCGCGTACGAGCCCGCGCCGGGCACGCCCGACGAGCCGAAGTACGTCTCGACGTAGCCTTGCGTCCGCGTGCGGTTGGTTCGCTTCTCCTCCGGCGTCTCGTCCGAAAGCGCAAGCTCCTCTTCCGAAGCCTCGACGCGCTCGTCCTCCTCAAGCTCTTCGAGCACGCGGCGGACGGTCTCGTCCTCGGCGTCGCCCGCGTTAAAGACCGAGCGGCGCGCGGCGGCGGCGCGGATGCGGAACTTGGGGTCGTTGCGGTCGGCACGGCGCTCGGGGCGCGTGTTGCCCTCGCCGGCCGGTTGCAGGTTGAAGCGGTAGACGAGTTCGGTCGCGGGCGAGACTTCGACGGAAGAGAAGGTGGCGGGCGTGAACCCGTCGGCCAGCGCGCGGATGAGATAACGGCCGGGCGTGACGCGCGCGGCGAAGGAGCCGTCGGCGCCGCTCCTCGTCTCCTTGACGACCTCGTTGAAGCCGTCGCGCAGGATTTTCACCAGCGCGCCCGCGACGGGGTTACCCGTGCTGTCGAGGACGGCGCCGCTGATCGTACCCAGACCGCTGCGGCGCGCAC
>CAXTSK010000437.1:0-4874 GCA_964246655.1 uncultured Pyrinomonadaceae bacterium | reverse complement strand
GACGTGGTCGGGCTGACGCCCACGTTGGCGAAGAGCGAATCGACGTACGCGGCGGCCGACTGACCGCCGTGCGCCGACTGGAAGGCCGCGCGCTGGACGAACGCGAGCGCGAACGCCTGCTTGTTCGTCTCAAGCTGCTGCTCCCAGTTCGTCTGCCCGACGACGAGCTGCGCGGGGCTGCTCCCGATGGTGCGCGTGTCGGCCATGAAGTCGGCACGGCGGACGGCCACGGGCTTGCCCGCGAGGTTGCCGAAGCCCGCCTTGTGCATCTTGTAGACGAGGTTCCCCGTCTGCTGGAACTCAATCGACAGGAAGAAGGCCGCCGAGACGTTGACCCTCTTCACCTCGGTGCAAGCCTTGTCCACCCCGCAGCCGAACACGTCGTCGCGCCAGAAGGCGAGGCCGTTCGCGTCGGGCTCGCGGTTGAGGAAGTCGAGGTAGTGCTGGCGGACGAAGAAGTTCACGTCGCCGATGGGGTTGAAGGCCCAGCCCACGTCGCGCATCTCCGAGCCCGTCAGGTCGGCCGGGACGGCGACGCTGTGGATGAGGTCGCCGCTGATGTCCGGCTCCATCAACTGGTTCGCGTAGAGGCTAACGTCCCAGTGCGAGACCGACGAGCCGCCCTCGATTGGCCTCGGCGCGTAGAGCAGCGCGCGCCCCTGCGCGTCCACGCCCGAGGGCGCGGAGTTGTCGAGCAGCAGCGTCGCGTTCTCGCCCGCGCCCAACTGGCTCTTGAGCGTCGAGCCGTCCGTCAGCGAGACCATCAACGAAGGGATGTTGATGGTCGAGTCGCCGCCGCCCATCTGGATGACGCCGGGCGTCACGTTGTTGACGACGATGACGCCGACCGCGCCCGCGTTCTGCGCGTTCTTCACCTTCACCGTGAAGTTGCAGTCGCCGCGGTCGAGGACGGCGATCTTGCCCGCGAGCGTGGCCGCGTTCGTGAGCGCCGAGCACGCATCGACGGGCGCGGCCTGCGCGACGTTCGCCGTCGTGCCGCCGTTCGTGACAGCCGGGCCGAAGTCGGCCGTGCCGACGGCGTAGTTGTTGGCTATCGTCGAGGGCGCGTTGACCCTCGCGCGCGGAGTCCCGAGCACGCCGCGCAAATCCGAAGCCGTCTGCGCGCCCGTCCAGACGAGGTTGCCCGTGTTGACGGCCGAAGCCTGCCGCTCGGCGTTCGTCATCTGCGCCCAGCTCTTCCCCGTCGTGTTGTCGAAGAGAAGGCGGTCGTAGATGGACGGGAAGTTGCCGCTCTGCGCACCGGTGCTCGGGTTGGTGAACGACTGGAAGCCGAGGCCGTGCGCGAACTCGTGGATGAGCACGGAGACGAGGTCAACGTCGTCGCCGTGCCGGTTGTCGAGGCCGAAGTAGAAGGGCGAGCCGTCGAGGCAGCCCGCGTTGCCGAGGTTCGAGTTGAACTGCGCGCTGATCTCCGGCTGGCTGGGGTTGAGGTCGGTGCCGCTCAGAGCGTTGGCGAGCGCCGCCGAGTACCAGGTGTTCTGAACGGGCGCGTTGGGGAAGTTGCGGAACATGCCGACCGAGCCGGCCTGGCCGAGCGTCGCACCGTCCGTCGTGCAAGGCAGGGCGGCCCAGCTCGCGGCGATGGTGATGGTCACGTCGCTCTTGATGGTCGCGCCCCAGACGTTCGCGGCGAACTGGAAGGCGTTGCGCCGCTGCTCGCCGACGGTCGTGCCCGTGTTGCCGCCGACGGGCGCGGCGGGCGTCGGGTCGTTGAAGCCGATGTTCGCCGAGTCGTTGTTCTGGATGACAATGGTGGCCGGGGCGCGCGCGTCGGCGGCGGCCGAGACAGCCACGGCGAAGGCGAAGGCGAAGATGATGAGCTTCGAGATAAAATTCCTTTTCATCACTGGTTCGACGCCGCCTTTCCGTTAACGCCCGTGCCCGTGGACGGCGCCGTCTTCTCCGCGCCGGTGAGGAAGGACGAGGCCGCCTCGGGCGTGTCCACGCACGCCGCCGAGACCGTGCCGTCGTCGTTCCGCTTCGCCATGGTCACGTTCTGGAAGCGGCCTTGCAAATCGACCGCGACCGTGCCGTCCTCGCGCTTCTCCTGCACGAGCCCGTCGGTCGCCTTGTTGCCTTCGAGCTGGTCGGCGAGCTGCTGCGCCTCCGCCTGAGTCAGCGGCCCCTGTTGCAACGCCTGCGCGTTCACGCGCAACTTCTTCCCCCCGACTTCGACCGTGACGTAAGGGTCTGCGGCCTGAGCGTCGGGGACGGCGCGCTTGGCCTTCGGCTGTTCGGCGTTCCGCGACGCGTAAGTCGCGACGGCCGTCGCTATCCCCGCGACGAGCAGCGCGCACGCGAAGAGCCCCGCGCGGAAGGCGCGCGCGCCGCGCGCGGCCGGCAGAGGCTTAGAGACTCTTTTCGACTTCTTCATGATGGCTACCCTTCTGTCTTTAGACACACGAACGGCTGGCAGACTCTGCCTTGAAGGCCGAAAGCGCCGGGCACTTTTGGTCGTCGGCGCGCGCATGGCGGGCCGTGGAAATATTTCGACTGACCTGACTAAGAATTGCGGACGGACTCGCAGGGCGCGGGCTCCCCGGGGAGGACGAAGCTGACTGCCGACTCCCGCATTTAGACGTTTCGACCCGCCCCCCGGTTGCACACGCCCGCGTGCCATGCAGGCCCAAAAAAGAGGCCGCGCCCCGTGCTTTTTTAAGAGCCCGGGGCGCGGCGTTGCGGCGTCTGACGACTGCTAGTTGCCGAAGCGCAGGATGTACTCGTCCGCAGAGAGGAACGCCTTGACCATCTCGGCGGCGACGGCATCGCCGTTGAACTCGTTCAGCTTGTCGAGCCAGAACTTCCAGCCGGTGAAGTCCGTGTTCGGCCCCGTGTCGGGGTCGCGCCGCAGGTAGCCGTAATACTGCATCAGCACGAAGGCGCGGCGCTTCTCGTTATCCACGAGCTGCTGGTTCTCGGTCACCGCGATGAGCACGGCGGCGCGGTTGGCCGCCACGTCGGCGGTCGAGTTGAGCTGCGCGATGAGCGCGTCGCGCTCGGCCGTCGTCAACGTGATCCCCGCGTTCTGGACGAGCTTGTCCACGAACTGCGCCGCCGTCATCGTGAGCGGGAAAGCCGTCAGGAAGCGCTGGCGCAGGACGAACTCCAGAGCGTACGCCTGCTTGTTGGCCAAGAGCTGCGCCTCCCAGCCTGTAGCACCGACGACGACGTTCTGGCCGATGCGTTGCGAGTCCGGCAGGAATTCGTTGAGGCGGATGATGGGCACGGTGCCCGGCACGTTCGGCGAGGTCGTGTCGCCGTAGGCGGCCTTGTACATGCGCTCGACGAAGTAGCCCGTGTTCTGGAACTCGATGGAGAGGAAGAAGGCTGCCGAGACGTTGATCCTCTTCACCTCCTTGCACCCCTCGTCCGCGCCGCACTCGGTGATGTTGCTCTGCCAGAACCCGAAGCCCGAGGTGTCGGGCTCGCGGTTCAGGAAGTCGAGGTACTGCTGGCGGACGAAGAAGGGCGTGCTGAAGCTCGCGGCGCGGACGGGGCTCGGCCCCGAGACGCCGTCGTTCGAGTTGATGGTGAGCGTCGCCGTCTGAGTCGCGCCGAGCGTCGTCCCGACGGGGTTCGAGAGCGTGAGCGTAACGGTCTCAGGCCCTTCGGCGAAGGCGTCGTCGGGGACGAAGACGGTGAAAGACTTGCTCGTCTCGCCCGGCGCGAAGACGAGCGTGCCGAGCGCCTGCTCGTAGTCCTTCAGCCTGGTGGCCGAGCCGTCCGAGGTCGCGTAGTCAACGGTCGCCGTGCCCGTCGTGTCGCCCGTGCGCGTGACGGTGACGACGCGGAAGCCCGTGCCGTCAAAGCCGAGCCCGTTGCCGTTCGTCCCCTCGCTCACCGAGTAGGCCGCAGAGGAGAGCGAGACGCTGTTGGCCGCGGCGTTGTCCGAGAGGCTCAGCGTGTAGCTGCCCGTGGCGTTGGTGTCGAAGGTGGTCGCGCCGATGGTATAGATGCCCGTCTGCGGCAACTCGAAGAACTGGCCGGCCGCGGCGGGGATGCGCGAGTTGGTGTTGTTGCCGAGCACGATGTCGTCGTTCTCGGCGATGAGCGACCCGTCGGGGCCGAACAGGTAGAGGTACGTGTCGATGCCGGGGGTGCCCGTCGTGGACATCGTGATGCGGACGTGCTGGCCCGCGCGCGCGGTGAAGGTGTAGATGTCCTCGAAGGCGGTCAGGCGGTTGGGCTGCCCCGCGGTGCAGTCGGTGCTGCTGAGCGAGCCCGAGAGCGTCTGCCCGATGCTGATCTGCGTCGCGCCGGCCGCGCACTGCGGCGACGCCTGCTGCGAGATGGCGAGCTGCTTGCCGCCGATGTCCACGAAGGCGCGGCGCGGGCCGTCCGTGCCGGTGTTGGCCGCCACGGTGTAGCCGGTCGAGCCGTTGCCCGAGCCCGACTCGCTCGTGAAGGTGACCCACGTCGAGCCCTCGGCCACGCCCCACGCGCAGTTCGAGCTGACGTTGACCGTCCCCGTCCCGCCGGCCGCCGAGAAGAACTGCGACGTGGGCGTGATGGCGTAGTTGCAGCCGGGCGTCGTCAGGCGCGCGAGGCACGAGCCGCCGGTGCCCGTCAGGTGCGTGGTGATCTGGTCGCGCGAGAACTGGCAGAAACTCGGGCTGGCCTGGTTCTGCACGGACGAGTTCATGATCGAGGGATTACAGTTGGGCGGGACGGGGCTCTCCTGGTTCGTGTGGGTCGCGCCGAAGTTGTGGCCGAGTTCGTGCGCCGTCACCGAGACGCGCAGCGAGTTCGTCGTCGAGAAGCGGCTCTGCGAGATGCCGTAGGCGGCGTCGGGGATGTCGCAGACGACGCCGCGGTAGGCGATGCCGATGGTCGTGCCGTCGAAGTCCTTGCCC